>JBEKFN010000130.1:0-10275 GCA_050013295.1 Terriglobales bacterium | reverse complement strand
TTGTTCTATCGACTGGCTCAACAGGCTGTCCAGGTGGATCCAGCCCCGTTTGCAATTCTGACCAAACCACAACCTGTTGGGCCTGGTGGCGTCAAGTAAATATCCCTATGCGCGTTTGACAACCAAAGCAGCAAAATCTCCGCTAAGTCATTTGGTTTCAAAGACTCTACCTTTAAGTCGTTTAGAATCAAAGACCATAATGAAAATTTCCACCTAACCCCATGATTCCAATAGCGAGGGGGGAGGGGGGGTACCGTACCCTGCGAGTAAACGTACTGAGGAGCAAGGGATAAACGCGCTGCCACAGCTAGATGCTCAGGTCCTTCGCTTCGCTCAGGATGACATGCTGGGTCGGGAGCAGGTGGAGAAAGGCCATGGCTGCAGAAATCCCAAGAAAATCCTTTCCTCGGCACGGCCCTCGCCCCTAAACTGGAAGGCAATAGGCCCGAGGGTATTCCCAGCCCTCGATCCCCCGAGGGTTCTGTGCGTGTACTGGTTACGGCCGACACTTTCAGCGGAGTTTGGACTTACTCGCGCGAACTGGTTTCGGGTCTGGTGACCCATGGGGCGCAGGTTACGCTCGTCAGCTTTGGAGAAATTCCGCTTCCTCATCAGACCGCTTGGATGGATGGGCTGCACGGGCTTGAATACCATCCCACCGCGTTTCGTCTCGACTGGATGCAGGAAGGGGAGCAGGATTTCCACGCTGCCCAGGATTATCTGTGCGCGATCGTTCGCGACACGCGTCCCGATTTTCTGCATTTGAATCAGCTGAGTTTTGGGGCGCTGCCGGTGGCGACTCCGCGACTGGTGGTGGCGCACGGCGATGTCATCTCGTGGTGGTTGAGCATCCATGGACACTTACCAGCCCCTTCGGCATGGCTGAAGTGGTATCGCGCGACGATTGCCGGCAGCTTGAAGCGGGCCGAGGCCGTGGTCACTACTTCGCGCTGGATGGGAGAGATGCTGCGCCTTGCCTACGGCGACGATTTCGAGGGATACGTTATTCCGCCCGGACGCAATCCGATCTACTTCAATCCGTTTGTGACCAAGGAAGAGTCGGTGCTGGCGATCGGGCGCCTGTGGGATACGGGAAAGCAGGTGGCCTTGCTGACCCAGCATAAGCATGGCCAGCCGGTGTGCATTGTGGGGGCGGATAACCCGATACCCACGCCCACGGTGCCGATCCGCGCCGACGTGCGCGTCTCCACTGGCGAGCACGAGATTTCGGTGAAGGGAGCGCAGACCGAATCGCAACTGCGGTCGCTCTACAGCAAGTCGACAATTTTTGCCGCGACTTCGTGCTACGAGCCTACGGGAATGGCGTCGATCGAGGCTGCGTTCTCGCGCTGCGCGCTGGTGGCCAATGACACCGAAGTGTATCGCGAACTGTGGGGCGACGCGGCTCTGTACTTCGAGCGCAATAACGCCGAGAGCCTCAGCGACGTGCTCGGCCAACTGGACGAAGACCGCGAACTCGTGCGCCTCTACGGCACGCGAGCCTACAACCGGGCGCGCGAACGCTTCACCGCGCGACGGATGGTGGACGACTATCTGCGGCTGTATCGGCAGTTGCGGACTGCGAAAGTGGCGGTGGCGTAGGGCCGCGAACTGGCTGCGCGGAAATTCCGGTGGCGTATCATCGTTCGGGTGCGCACGGCTTTAGCGATGGCGTAACTTCGACGCGCTCGAATCGCGCTCTCGAATACAGCGCTCACCAGCCGCATGCTATACTTTTTGAGCATCTTTCCTGTCAGATAAGCAGACGGAGGACGGTATCGACAAACGTTTTATCCGCATGAATGAGCGTATCCGGGCGCGCGAAGTTCGCGTGATCGGTGACGAAGGGGAACAGATTGGCGTGATGCCTCCCTTCGAGGCGCTCAAGATGGCCCGCGAAAGAAACCTGGATCTGGTAGAAATTTCCCCGACCGCGCAGCCTCCGGTTTGCCGCATCATGGACTACGGGAAATTTCTGTACCAGAACGAAAAACGCGAGCGCGAAGCCAAGAAGAAGCAGAAGACCATTACGGTCAAAGAAGTAAAGTTTCGTATCAACGTGGACGATCACGATTACGAAACCAAAAAGAATCACGTGCTGCGCTTCCTCGACGACGGCGACAAAGTAAAAGCGACCATCTTCTTCCGGGGACGCGAAATGACGCGGCAAAGCCTGGGGCGGCAGATTCTGGAACGTCTGATCAAGGACGTGGAGCAGAAAGGTTTGGTGGAGTTCCGTCCACGGCAGGAAGGCAATACGCTGCACCTGATTCTGGCGCCCAGTAAGAAGGAAGGCGGAGCAAAAGAGAAGCCGCCGGCTCGTCCCAAGCCCGCGCCTCCGGCGTCGCAAGGCGGCGCGCAGACAGCGTAGAAGAACAGCTGTCAGCTCTCAGCTATCAGCTCTCAGGAAAATCTCTTGGTGCGATCGCTGCGAGCTGATGAGATACTGCGCTTAGGACGCTGAGAGCTCTAACTGAGAGCTGACAACGGAGAGCTGAGAGTTACTTATGCCTAAACTAAAAACACACAAAGGCGCTGCCAAGCGCTTCAAGAAAACCGGGACGGGAAAGATCCTACGTCACAAGGCGGGGTTGCGTCACATCCTGTCATCCAAGGCGAAGAAGCGCAAGAAACATCTGGGCCAGCCCACTTTGGTGAGTGACGGAGATTACAAAAAAGCGGCACGAATGATCCCGTACATGTAATGGAGCGACGGGCGTCCGCTGCCCGTCCTTAACGAGTATGCGACAACCAAGTCTGCGGGGCGAAATGCGCCGCAGTGGCGTGTGAAGAGGTCGGGCTTCAGAAATCCCGATGGGTAGAAGCCTCCTTACCTCCAGCCGCCAAACGCAATGAAAAAGGAGAACAGCAATGCCTCGTGTAAAACGCGGAACCAAACGCCGCGCCAAGCGCAAAAAGATTCTTGAACGCGCCAGTGGATATTTCCTAACTAAATCCAAGCTCTACCGCTCGGCGAAAGAAGCTGTAGACCGCGCGCTGAAGTTTGCCTACTCCGGCCGCAAACAGAAGAAGCGCCAGTTCCGGTCGATTTGGATCGTGCGCATCGGCGCCGCCGCCCGCCTGAACGGACTGAACTATAACCAGTTCATCAGCGGACTGAAGAAAGCCGGCGTGGAACTGGACCGCAAAATCCTGGCGGATTTGGCGGTGAACGATCCGGCGGGATTTGGCAGTCTGGCGGAGCAGGCGAAGAAGGCGAACGCCGCAGCGGCAACAGCGTAGCTGCCAGCTATCGGCCATCAGCTCTCAGCTCTCAGTCGTCAGCTTTCAGTCTTAATTAGTCGCGTCATCCTGAGCGAAGCAAGGATCCCTACTCGCAGCACACATTCTCGGACGAGTAGGGGTCCCTCGCTTCGCTCGGGATGACAATTTCCTTAAGAGTTTTTGAGAAGCATGCCGTACAGCGTTGCCAAACTAACCGACTTCTCAGCGACGGCGCTCGATGGCACCGTGCGCGAGCTTCTGTCTGCACTCGACCAAGAGTCGGCGGCGGTCGGTTCCGAGAACGAGTGGAAAGTATTTCGCGATCGCTGGATGGCGCGCAAGAACGGCATCCTCACCCAACTCAACGATCTGTGGCTGAAGGCTGCGCCCGGGCCGAATAAGCGCGACGTCGGCCAGCGCGTCAACGAACTCAAGACTAAAATCGAGCAGGCGGTGGATGCGACGCTCGCCCGCATTCAGAGTGGGGTTTCATCGGGCAAACTCGCCGCCGAGCGTCTCGACATCACCCTCCCGGGCATTCGCCGTCCCATCGGCGCTGAGCATCCCGTCATCAAGACGATGAACGAGATGATTGGCGTCTTCCGCAATCTGGGCTACTCGGTCGAGGAAGGTCCGGAGATTGAGACCGACTTTTATAACTTCGAGGCGCTGAACTTTCCGCCGAACCATCCGGCGCGCGACACGCAGGATACGCTGTTCATCGCCGGGCAGGAATCGAAGCCGCTGCGCGACCGCCTGCTGCTGCGCACGCACACTTCGCCGGTGCAGATTCGCACCATGCAGAAGATGAAGCCGCCGGTGCGCGTGGTGTGTCCGGGTAAAGTTCATCGCAACGACGCGCTCGACGCGACGCACTCGCCTATCTTTCATCAGATCGAAGGTCTGGCGGTGGACACCAACATCACGTTCTGCGACCTGAAGGGCACGCTCGACCACGCCATGAAAGCGATGTTCGGATCGAGCGTGAAGACCCGCTTCTATCCGTCGTTCTTCCCGTTCACCGAGCCCAGCGCCGACGTGCAGATCAGTTGCATTTTCTGCGACGGCAAGGGCGTGCGCGACGGCGCTCCCTGCCGCAACTGCAAGGCCAGCGGATGGATCGAGTTGCTGGGGTGCGGCATGGTCGATCCAAATGTGTACGGCTTCGTGGATTACGATGCAACAAAAGTCTCGGGATTCGCCTTCGGCATGGGCGTGGAGCGGATTGCGATTCTGAAATATGGCGTGGATGATATCCAGCTTTTCTTCCAGGGCGATGTGCGGTTTCTGGAGCAGTTTGGGTAGAAGAAGCTACTGGCTACTGGCTGCTAGCTCCTGGCAAGCCTCGCGACAAAGCCGGATTTTGGTTGCTAGAAACCAGTAGCTAGTAGCTAGAAGCCATAACCATGAAAATCTCTCCCCATTGGTTGCGCGACTTCGTTGACCTCCCGGTCGACTACACCCGGCTTGCGGACGAACTTACCCTTGCGGGCGTTGCAGTCGAAGGTATTTCCGGAAAAGGCAACAACACCGTCTTCGAGATGGATATCACGACCAACCGTCCCGATGCGATGAATCATTATGGCGTGGCGCGCGAGGCTTCGGCGCTCTACGATCTGCCGCTGAGGCCGATCGAGCCGAAGCTGCCGCCGTCGCAGAGCAGGTCCGAGGTCAACATCGACATTCAGGAGCCTGACCTGTGTCCGCGCTTCACTGCGCGCGAAATTCGCGGCGCTACTATCAAGCCTTCGCCTCCACATATTGCAGGCCGTCTGCAATTGCTCGATCAGCGCCCCATCAGCAACGCGGTCGACGCTACCAACTACGTTTTGTGGGAGAGTGGCAAGCCCACGCACGTGTTCGATCTCGATCTACTCGAAGGGCGGCGACTGATTATTCGTAAGGCCCAGTCCGGCGAAACCCTGAAGACCCTGGATGGCGTGGAGCGCCAGCTCTCCACCGATGACCTGGTCGTCGCCGACGCGAAAAAGCCCGTGGGCCTCGCCGGTGTGATGGGCGGCTTCGACACGATGATCACCGAGCGCACGAAGAACATCCTGATCGAATCCGCGTGGTGGGACCCGGTCACGGTGCGCCGCATGTCGAAGCGGCACGGTCTGCACACCGACGCCTCGCACCGTTTTGAGCGCGGCGCCGATTTCGAATCGACCGTCGTTTCGACCAATCGGGTCGCCGAACTTATTCTCAATTCCGGCGGCGGCACGCTCATCGGCGACGTGATCGACGTGATTGCGCGCCAGCTTGACCTGGCTCCAGTAGAGCTCGATCTGCGAGAAGTGCAGCGGATTCTCGGCGAGAAACTCAGCACGCTGGAAATCAGCCGCATCCTTACTCGTCTCGGTTTCACGATGCTTCCGGGCAGCGAAGATACTTATCTGGTGCACATCCCGAGCTGGCGGCTTGATATCGAGCGCGAGATCGACATCATCGAAGAACTGGCGCGCCTGCACGGTTACGATAAGTTCGCCAACACGCTTCCCTCCTATAGCGGCGAGGTTCGCGATCTGCCCGATGCGCACAAAGACGCGCGGCTGCGCTCATCGCTCTTGGCGCTCGGTTACAACGAAGCGATTTCGCTGACTTTCATTTCGAAAGAAGATGCCCGGCGCTTTTCGACCGCCGCCGAGCTCGACCTCGCGAACCCGCTGAGCGACGAGGCTTCGGTGATGCGCACATCGATGGTTCCGAGCATGTTGAACATGCTGGCTTACAACCTGAATCGCGGCACCGACAACGTTCGCCTGTTCGAAGCTGGAAATGTATTTGAGGCGTCGGGGACAGACGCAATGCCGCGCGAGATGAAGCGCATTTCGATCGGCGCCACCGGCAGCGTGGATGCGGACGTGGTGCGCGGTCTTGTTTCAGGGGCAGCGGCGCGTCCGTTCTCGTTCTTCGACCTGAAGGGCGACATCGAAACCCTGCTCGCTCCGTTCAGCGACGGGGTGCTCCACTACGACGCGAATGCAGCCGATTATTACCACCCCGGACGCTCGGCTCGCGCCGTACTGGATGGCGACGTCGTCGCCCAGCTTGGCCAGATTCATCCCGACGTCGCGGAAGCCCGCAAACTTCGGCAGGACGTTTTTATCGCCGAAATCTATCTCGGCCAGCTCTACCAGCACGATCTACGCCAAGTGCGGAAGACGAAGGTTAGGGAAGTGGAGCAGCTACTCGGTTTTGACGGAACCATGTGTGAACCCCTGCCGCGCTTCCCTGCCGTCGAGCGCGACTTCTCCTTTGTGTTTAACGATGGCGTGGAGTTCGAGAAAATCCACCAGAGCGTCATCGGATTGGGCATCGTCGAGCTGCGCAGTTTCGTCCCGGTAGAAATCTTCCGCGGCGAAAAAGTTGGCGCGGGCAAGTACTCGATTCTGATGCGAGCCAAACTGCAGTCGAGTGAGCGCACCCTGCGCGACGACGAGGTAGCGCAGTGGGCGGGGCAGATTGCGAAGGCGCTGGAGGAACTGGGCGGCGTGCAGAGAGTCTAGAAGCGTTCCGAGTCGCGATCAGCGGTTGGCCATGGTTCGGATCGTTCCCAATCCCAGCAAGCGTTCGTCGGCCGTGACCAGCGTCAGGTCCAGGACCTCTGCGGTGGCGGCTAGAATGCGATCAGCGGGGTCCTGATGCAGGGGTAATTGCCGGGCTACGAGAGCGATCTCATGGGTGAGTGGAGCTTCGCGGGTGCCGGCGGTGGCTCGCGCCAGCCACTCCGAGAGGTCTTGTTTAATCTCGAATCTGCCTTTGTAGTACAACGTTAACGCCTCATAGGTGCTCATAGGCGAGAGCCAGAGTTCGTTATCCTGATCCTTGAGCTGAACCAAAACTCTTCTCCCAATCCGTCTGGGTTCGCTCAAACTCCACAACCAGATATGCGTATCGAGCAGCAGTCTCAATCGCGCAAAACCTCCCACTCGTCCTCATCGGTTGCCGGAGAAACGATGTCGCCCGTGATCTTCATCGTGTCTTTCATCGATCCGATCCAGGCGGCACGATCTTCGACCGCCGTCGGCGGTATCACTTCGGCCACTGGCTTACCAAACCGGGTGATCCGAATCGGCTTTTTCGTGGCCCGAACCTGTTCCAGCAAAGCGAGGCATTTGGCCTTGAACTCGGAAATGGCAACTTCCTGCATGGTTTTTCTCATGGTCATTCTAACACACTATAGTCAATCTACTTGACCATAATGAACATCTTCTAGATGGTGTCATCCTGAGCGCAGCCGGGACAGACGCGGAGCGACTGGCTCGGCGGAGCCGAAGGACCCCTACTCCCTGTTGAGTGGGTGCAGGATAGGGGTCCTTCGACTCCGCAAGAGCTTCACTTCGTGAAGCTCTTGCTGCGCTCAGGATGACATTGACCAACAGGGATACGGAAATCGCCAGCTTCGCTCGCGGGGCGGACGAATGCGTCCGCCCCTACGTGGGCATTGGTTGTGCTAGGCTGCTTTCCATGACCCTGGTTTCGGCGCATTCCAAGCACTTTCTCTCCGACAAAGTTGAACATTTTACCGAGTCCGTGATTCGCGAGATGACTCGGCAGGCGATGCAATATGACGCCGTCAATCTGGCGCAGGGGTTTCCCGATTTCTCCGCGCCCGCCGAAGTCAAGCGCGCTGCACAGGATGCGATCGCCGCCGACGTTAATCAGTACGCCATCACCTGGGGCGCGAAGAGTCTGCGCGGAGCGATTGCCCGGCAAATGCGGGAGTGGCAGGGGATCGAGGTCGATCCGGAAAAGGAAATTGTGGTGTGCTGCGGCTCGACTGAAGCGATGATCGCTACCCTGCTGGCGGTGTGCAATAAGGGCGACGAGGTCGTGGTTTTCGAGCCCTTCTACGAGAACTATGGGCCGGACTCGATTCTGAGCGGAGCCAAGCCGCGATTTGTCAGTTTGCGCCCGCCGAACTGGACGGGGCAGAGCCCCGTCACCACACAAGTTGGAGTCGAGTGGACATTCGACGAACAGGAATTGCGCGAGGCTTTTCAGCACAAGACCACACAACATCACACCAAGGCGATCATCCTTAACACGCCAAACAACCCTACCGGCAAGGTGTTCAGCAGGAAAGAGCTGGAACTGATTCGCGATCTGTGTGTCGAATACAACGTGCTTGCCATCACCGACGAAATCTACGAGCACATTCTCTACGATGGATCGGAGCACATTTCGATCGCGCGGCTCGACGGCATGCGCGAACGCACGATCACCATCAACGGGCTCTCCAAAAGCTACAGCGTCACGGGATGGCGCGTCGGCTGGGCGGTTGCTCCGCCCGCGATTACGAACGCGATCCGTAAGGTACATGACTTCCTGACGGTGGGAGCGCCCGCTCCTTTGCAGGAAGCTGGAGCCGTGGCGTTAGGCCTGCCTGCCAGTTATTATCGCGAACTGGCCGAACGGTACCGCACGCGGCGCGATCATCTGATCCCTGCGCTGGAGAAATCGGGTTTTCGCTGTTACCCTCCGCGGGGCGCTTATTACGTGATGACCGACATCAGCGCCTTCGGGTTCGCGAACGACGTGCAGTTCGCGGCTCACCTGGTGAAGGACATCGGCATCGCGTGCGTGCCTGGGTCGAGTTTCTACAAACATCCGAAAGACGGATCCCAACAGGTACGTTTCGCCTTCTGCAAGAAGCCTGAGACACTGGATGAGGCGGCACGACGACTGGAAAAGCTGCGGTCGCGATAAACCGTCTTTACCGAATTGCACGAGTTGCGGCAAAAGTAGCCTAAAATCCACAGCCAACTGCGTTATACTTCGGCTCAACGCTGAAAATTCTCCCGAAAGCGAGTGGTGGGTCATGTCCGTGAAAACCGAGGAAGAGGTATCTGCGCAGGTTCCGGCTGAAGATTTTCAGGCGCTGGAAGAGAAAGTTTATCGCACCATTGAGTTGTATAAGGCCGCCAAAGAAGCCCGGGCTACCGCCGAGCGCGATGTGAAGCGACTGCGGGAGCAACTCGAAGAACGTGAGGAACAGAACGATGCCATGCGCCGCGAGTTAGTGCAACTGCGCAAGGATCGCGAGGACATTCGAAGCCGGGTAGAGAAGATGTTGAGCCAAATGGACAGCCTGACGCATGAGCATGAGAAAGCAGCAAGCTGACGGTGGCGGCAAACTGGGAGACGGCGGCAAAGATGCGTCCGGCAGTCGTCTGGCGGGAAGTAATCCGCCGAGGAGTGACATGGCCACTGCAAGCAACCAACGTCCGACAGATGTGCTGACTAAAGACGCGGTGACGAAACCGGTTCCGGCCAATGACGTCCCGGCCACGAATGCCGTCAGTGGCAGTGGCAGTGTGCGCGTCGAAATCTTCGACCAGGTTTACAACCTGCGAGGCTCGGACGCGGACTACATTCTGAAGCTTGCCGAGTACGTGGACGGCAAGATGCGCGCGGTATCGGAACAGACGGCGACGGTCGATTCGGTGCGGCTGGCAGTGCTGGCGGCGCTGAATATTGCGGATGAATATCATCTGCTCAAGCGGCAACTGGAGAAGTCTTCGCCGGACGCACGGCAGCGGGCGAGCAAATTGGCAAGCGCGCTTGACGAAGTTTTGCAAGATACCAGACGGACGGGCTGAAGTCGGCCGTAACCTCGGCCGTAACCTCGATCGTAATCTGCTGTTCATCTTCCATCGCAAATCACAGTTGCAGTGGCCGCAGGCAACTGCCGAGCTCTCCACCCCGCCAAGCCAACACCGGGCTTGTCGGGGGCCCCGGTGCGCTCGGCTTGGACCCTTCGGCTTCCCCCTCGGCTGCGCTCGGGGCTTCGGCAAAGAAGGGCAGGCTCGCGAGGCGCCCGTCCGCACACGAGCACTCCCGCCAGCAAGCTTCCTGCCAACTATTTTGCATTTTCCTCTTGCGAAACGGTTCGCGGTTTCCTAGCATCCAAGGTGGAAGCCGGCCTGCAAGGTTGGTGATGGTGGCAACCGATTTTTGAACCAATGAAGAATGAACGGGGACTCGACTCGCAAAAAGATCCGGTGTGCTATGTTCCGCCATGCGGAAAAGCCTAATGGGTCGCGG
>JBEKFN010000129.1:0-10285 GCA_050013295.1 Terriglobales bacterium | reverse complement strand
GCTCTGACCAGCGAGTATGAAGACCTGGTAAAGGCGGGCGTGCTCGATCCGACCAAGGTAGTGCGCACAGCACTAACCAACGCTGGCTCGATCGCGGCGCTGATGTTGACGACCGAAGCGCTGGTGGCGGAGATTCCGGAGGAGAAGAAGAACGCTCCAATGCCGGGCGGCCACGGCGGCGGCGGCATGGGCGACATGTACTAAGACCAGCTATTAGCTGTTAGCTCTTAGCTGTTAGCTTGAATCTAGCCCCGCTCGCGAGAGCGGGGTTTTTTTGTTTTGGGGCGGAGTGTTCCACGTGGAACACTTTGCAGTTTATTTCGTACGTACGTATATGTATTATGATTGACGGCAAATGAAACGGAAGAAAAGAGTTACGAGGCGCGGGAGGGTCGCCAGCCTTCGGGCTTCTGGAAGTGTGGAACAGGGGCGTTCCACAAACGACGGGGACCGCTGGCGGGAGTGGCGGGAGCGGCAGCTGGAGCTTAAGGGCTGGCTCCGGTTGCCCAAGAAGCGGGTCACGCTGAATCTGGACGCCGATGTGCTGGCCTGGTTCCGGGAGATGGGGCGGGGATACCAGTGGGAGGTTAACCGGGTACTGCGGAGGGTGATGGAAGAGGAGCGGCGAGCTGGCAGCCGTTAGTACGTTAGGTTCGTAACTTCCCGCTCAGGCCAAAGGCGGGCTTGAATGGGGCACCCCGGCCTCCGGCGGCGTAAAGCGGAGTCTCACAATGCCAGCAGTTCGGCGAGCCACTTCTCAAAAAGCGTGAGAAGTGGCGCACCCCCGGTTATTTCGGTCAATGTTAAAAGACGAACCCGCGCTATACTTTCCGGGACTGGATGTGGTCCACCCGCCCGGAGTGCCCCATGTTCGCCCGCGCTCTTTGCGCGCTAACCTAGGGAACCTTTGGACGGCGGCATTTGGGGTGAGCGGCCGAACAACTGAGTGGCTCTGACCTCAGGGGCTAAAGCCCATTTCCAAGGTCGCTGACTAACCGCAGTGCTGAAGCACTGCGCCACCCCAAACCTGAGCCAACCTAGGTCTGCGCCAACCTAAACCTGAGCTCAAAAGGAGGGCGGCAGCACTGGACGGATAACAATCTTTCGTTCAGCAGTTTGGGGCGTCCCTGGGCGCTTTTGGGCGGCGCAGCGCTTTCAGCGCTGCGATTCAGGCCGCCGAATCCGAGGGCTTTAGCCGCTGCGGTGCGGCATCCAGCGCCATCCCCACCCTGGCAGAGCTATAAGAATACTGCTCAGCAATCTCAGCCAACCCCTTTTTCACAGGATTCAGATGAATGTACTGCCGGAGGGCGCAATACTCCTGCCAGTCCCGCACGCGGCGGTCATGGTAACTCTTTTCCCAGATCTCGCCACCAAAACCTAATTCTCTCCTGGCGCGGAATGAAAATCCGCCCTTGATTAGTTGTAGGGCTCGTTCCAGAGTCAGTGTTGGCGTGATTAGGAGATGGAAATGGTCGGGCATGAGGACAAACTCATGGAAAAGATATTTGTGTTGTTCTCTGTAACTCAGAAGAACCTGCATAAACAAATCAGCCATCCTGTCCGATTGAAACAAACTTTGCTTTTGAAAGGTCGCAGCGGTAATAAAGTAAGCGCTGAATCCAGTATTGCCTCGGTGTGGCATCCCAACCTCAGCGGCTAAAGCCGTCTTCTGAAAGCAACCCTATCGCAGCGCTAAAGCGCTGCGCCACCCCAATCCACAATCGTCATAAACAAATTGCAAATAACCGTTCCATAATGGGAATGTCGAAGCAGGCACCCCATCGCCCGCTGCCACCTCCACTACAAACATCGTGACGCTCATACATGTATCGTGTATACAAGTAACAAGAACCGCGGTTAAGACGCGTGCTGGAAGCTAAGCGCGAGGAGAAAAGAATTGCCAAACAAGCGCTCCGTCGAAGGTGAATACAGGGTAAGCGGGAGTGTCTTGGATGAACTCGGGCTGGATCGTCAGGGCGCGCTGGAGCTGAAGCTGAAGGCGTCGCTGCATCAAAGAATTTTGGAGTTGATCAGCAACCGCGCGTGAGCGAACTCACTCGCGGCAAGCTTTCCACCCTAAGTGTCGCCCGCTTGCTGCTGTATGCCGACCTGTTGGGAGCTGAAGCTCAGATAAAACTCAAGCAGATTCGAGCTAATGCGGCGGCTTGATCCGAGAAGCACTGGCGGTCGTTCCATTCTCCAGAGGCAGGAAAACCGCCAGCCTGCGCCGGCCGGGAAAAGCGGTTCATCCCATTTTCTGCGCGATGGTGATCGTGTACCCGTCAACGTCCTCAAAAGCGAATTCCTTCATGCCGTAGAACTGTACCCACGCGGTCCTGCGCTGGAGCGATACAATATCGGCTCCTGACGAGATTGCGCGGAGGGGGTAATGGCGAGCGGGAGGATTTTTTCCGGGGTGAACCGGGCTTGTGTACTGGACTCGGTGCGCACCGCTGTTGCAGCGGTGGCTGCCATGATGGTCGCTCGTCTGTTGAAGCTGCCGGAATATTATTGGGCGCCGATCTCGGCGATCGTTATCATTCAATCCACGATTCCTCCCCGGACGCTGGGGTGGCAGCGATTTGTGGGGACGGCGCTGGGGGCGGTGATGGGCGCGGCGCTGGCTACGTTCTTCGCTCCTAGTGCGGTGGTCTACGGTTTGGGGATTCTTTTGTGCGGTGTGCTGGCGTGGTTATTGCGCGTCGGAACCGCTTACCGGTTTGCGGGAATTGCGTTAAGTATCGTCTTGCTGATTCCGCGGTCGCGTCCTCCCTGGATTGTCGGTTGGCACCGGTTCCTGGAGGTGTCGCTGGGAATTGCGGTGGCGCTGGTGGTGACGACGGTTTGGCCGCTGGCGAAGAAAACGGCGTAAGGGCGCGGCACGTTGGCAAATCCAGAGGCGTTATCGCCGCAAGGAGCTGCCGAGCTGCGCTCGGCTTGGACGGGCGGGACGCCCGTCCCCACACGAGCGTCCTCACACCGGATCCGCTCTAGACTAATCCACGATAGGTGTTGAGCCATTGTTCGCGGACGGCTTCCCAGGTGTAGTTTCGCGCTTCATGGTGGGCGTTGTGCGCGAGGCGAGCGGCGAGCTCGGGGTCTCGCAACAAACGGATGACATTTGCGGCGAGGGCTTTTTCGTCGCCCACGCGGGATAGCAATCCGGTGCGCTCGTGCTCGACCAGATAGGGCATGCACTCCGGCGAGGTGGTGACTACGGGAGTGCCCGCCGCGAAGGCTTCGATGATCGACGCCGGCATATTGTCGAGCCACGAGGCATTGATGAAGATGTCAGCGTGCTCGTAATACTTGCCGATTTCCTGATGCGATGCGACGCCTGTGAAGTTGACGCCGTTGAGATTCAGGTCCGCAACCAGCTTGCGGATGTTGGATTCGAGCGGGCCGCTGCCTACCAGATCGAGCTGTGCTTCGGGGAATTCTTTTTTTACTTCGGCAAATGCCCGGACAACGACATCCACACTGTAGTAAGCGGAGAAGCCGCGAGTGCAGACCAGGTGCGGGCGCAGCGGAGCGCGCTCCCGATAGCGGAACTGCGCGAGATCGACAATATTGGGCACAACCGATGCCGGCAATCCGAATTCGCGGAAAACATCGACGAGGTAGCCGGAGGGAACGACAATCTTATCGCCGCGAGAGAGAACGAACTTGGCCGAGCGGAAACGCTGGAGGTGGTCGCGGGCTTCTCCACTGTGGTAGTTGATCAGGCTCTTGCAGCCGCGCAGTCTCGCGAAGAACCAAGCGGGTGCAGGCGCCAGCAGGAAGGACCAGTAGGATGCGGAAAAGATGTGGGCAACGTCGACGCCTTTGAGGCCGCACCAGAGGTGCCAGAAGTAGATGGGCTCGCGCAGCATGGTGCGCAGGCCGGGAATGCGTTCCGCCCAGGCGAAGGCTCGGGGCAACGGCGGATCGATGGCGAGGAAGCTGACGGCGATGTCAGGATCGTGCTGCCAGAGCCGCCGGAGCAAACCGGCTTGAACGGATTGTCCGCCGACATAACGCGAGCTGGGCGCGACGATGCAGACTCGCAGGCGCTTGGGCGGGCTGCGGTTGACGAGTATGCGGGAGGACTGGGTCGTCCCTCCGGGACTTGACTCATTCTTCCACTTTCCCCAGCGCTGAAGCGCTGGGCTAAGCTGGTTCGCCCCTCCGGGGCTGGAATCTTGGGCATTTCCTTCCGCCGGATCGTCCGACAACGAGTTCTCACGCGCAAACTTTACCGGTTCGCTCATAAAGCGGAGTTCCTGCGGCGCTTTTTCTGGAGAAGCGTGACATAGAGTTCCTCGTAGCGCTGGCGCACGCGATCGAGACTGAAGTTTTCATTTGCGAACTGCCGGGCATTGCGACCCAGTTGCTCACGGAGTGCGGAGTCGGCTAGAAGTTTCTCGACGGCATCGGCAAAGCTGGTTTCGTTGCCGGCGGGAATCAAGGCCCCGCGTTGATGACTGAGCAATTCAGAATTTCCGCCGACACTATAGGCGACCACGGGCAAACCAGCGGCCATGGCTTCGAGAATGACGTTGGATAAGCTTTCGGAATCGGAGGTGAGGACAGCGACGTCGAGGGAAGCGAGGACGGCGGGCATATCCTGGCGATCACCGAGAAAGATGGCGGAGGCGCCGAGGCCGAGGCTCGACGCTTCGTTCTCCAGTTCCGGACGCAGCGGACCATCGCCGACGAGAACAAATTCGGCATCGGGCATGCGCTGATGGGCTATGTTCCGATGGACCTGGGCGGCAATGCGCAGAAATCCAGAATGATTCTTGTAACGATGATTCATGCGCGCGACCATGCCAACGCGGGCGGCACCGGGGCGCTTCGGCAGAAGCGCGGGCGTTGCGGTGAAAGCCTCGGCCGGCAGGGCGTTTCCGATGACTGCGATTTTATCGGGCGCAAGGCCGGTGGCGATGAGGCGATCGGCGGCAGCCTTCGAATTGCAGACCACAGCGTCACACCAGCGAAAAGCCGCGTGCTGTGCGCGGAACTGCGCGGGGGTCATCAGGTCTCCGAGCTGGCGATGGCTGCCGATGACGACGGGCACGCGGGCGAAACGGGCGGCGGGGATCAGCGTGAGATTGGCGTAGAAATCGAAGGCGTGGGCGACTTGCACGCGATGATGGCGCAGATGGCGGCTCAGGCTTAGGCGGGTGCGCAGCGACTTCCATCCGAAGAGGCTGCCGCCGAGGGGAAACTGCGGCACGTCTGCGAAGTGGGCGGCCAAAGGACCGCGGTGGCTCACGCATCCCAAATGAAGTTGGAATGCTGGCGCGCCGATAGTTTGCGCGAGCAGGGTGAACTGGCGCTCCGACCCGCCTGTCTCGAAGGTGTTGATCATCAGAAACAGGCTGATCGGGGGATCGGCGGGACGGCTTGCGTTTATGCTGGCAGCGTTCGTGGCGCCCACCCGGTCATTCTCCCACCGGGGCAGATGCTAACACGGGAGCGGTTGGCATTTTTCTCCGGGAGTCGGCAACCACGGGAAGAGAGAACAACCCGGCGGGTTTGATGTATTTTTCGAGGAAGTTGCGGTGCCAGAGCTCGAACATCAGCAGGCGCCAGAGGCGGCTCGTCATGGTCTTGCCACGGAGCAGGTGATCGTCCATCAACTTGCGCACGCCGCTGGCCTGGAAGTAGCCGCGCTCGAGCGTGCGGGGCTCGAGCAGGATCATGAGCATGTCTTTGAGTTCGTGGCGCATCCAGTGGACGAGCGGGAGCGAGAATCCCTGCTTCTGGCGATAGAGCACTTCGCGGGGCACGCCGACTCGCTCCGCCAGCTTTCGCAAGATGTATTTTTGGCGATGGCCGCGCAGTTTCCACTGCGGCGGCAGGCCGGTGACCCACTCGACGAAGACATGATCGAGGATGGGGACGCGGACCTCGAGCGAATTCAACATGCTCATGCGGTCAACCTTGGCGAGGATGTCGCCGACCAGATAGGTTTTGGTGTCGACGTAGAGGAGCTGGTCGACGGGATCTTTAGCGGGCGCCTGCGCAAAGTAACGGCGGAGAACATTGCCAGGATCGTCGCTGCGGTTCAGGATTTGGCGAAAATCGTGCGAGAGGAGCGGAGTATCGCGCTCGAACGCAGGCAGAAAAGAAAGGCCGTCGACGTAGCGCTCCTGCCATGGGAGCGAAACGTTGTAGCTAAATTTGCGGCCCTGCATGCGGTTGGGCAAGCGGGGAAAAATCTGGTTGCGAAAAAATCTGCGCGCCCATCCGGGGATGCGCTCGAAGATCTGGCGATCCGCGTGAATGCGGTAGCGATCGTATCCGGCGAAGATTTCGTCGCCGCCGTCGCCGGAGAGCGCCACCGTCACGTGCTGGCGCGCCATCTGCGACACGTAGTAGGTGGGCAGCATAGAGGAGTCGCCGAAAGGCTCCTCGAGCGAAGTGGTGAGATGCTCGACGGTCTGGACTACGTCGGGCTCAAGGATCATCTCGTGATGATCGGTGGCGAATTGTTTGGCGACGATGCGAGCGTAGTGGGCTTCGTTAAAATCGTCTTTCTTGAAACCGATGGAGAAAGTCTTTACCGGGCCGGAACTGGCGCGCGCCATCAAGGCGACGATGGTGGAGGAATCGGTGCCGCCGCTAAGAAAGGCGCCGAGAGGCACGTCGGAGATCAAGCGGATTTTGGTGGCTTCGAAGAGATGCTGCTCTAATTCTTCGAGACACTCCTCTTCGCTCTTCGGCGCATGCGTGTTGTATTCGGGAAGATCCCAGTACTGACGGATTCGGATCTCGCCGTCCTGAAACTCGAGCAGGTGTCCGGAAGGGAGCTTATGAATTCCGGTGAAGGCGGTGATGGGATCGGGGACATATCCGTAATAAAGATATTCGAGCAGGCCTTGCGAGTTGACCTCGGCTAGCTCGGGGACGACGGCCAGGATCGATTTGATTTCAGAAGCGAAGTAGAGATTTCCGTTGTGGAGCGCGTAGTGAAGCGGCTTCTTGCCGAGGCGGTCGCGGGCGAGGGTCAATTTGCGTTTGGTCTTGTCGTAGATGGCGAGGGCGAACATACCACGGAGCTTCTTGACGAAGTCGGCGCCCATTTCTTCGTAGAGATGAATAATGACTTCGGTGTCGGTGTTGGTGTAGAAGCAATGGCCGCGGCTTTCGAGTTCGGGGCGGAGTTCGGGAAAGTTGTAAATTTCGCCGTTGAAAACGACCCATGCGCTCCGGTCTTCGTTGAAGACGGGCTGATGGCCTCCGGAGAGATCGATGATCGAGAGGCGGCGCATGCCGAGGCCAGCGCCGTCGGCGACGTAAAGTCCCTCATCGTCGGGGCCGCGGTACACGATCTGTTCGCACATGTGGTGCACGAGAGCTTCGGTGATGTTGCTCTCGCGAGTTGTGCTCACCACGCCAGCGATTCCACACATGGTTCTCTAACCTTTCAAGCCCTCAGGGGCTAAAGCCCGCATTTTGGGCGGATCTTGGCGGCACGGCTGAACAGGCTGCGGAAAAAGTAATTCCTGATCGAGAGCCGTCACCTCAGCGGCTAAAGCCGAATTCAAAACAAGGCAGTTACCGCAGCGGTAAACCGCTGCGCCACCCAAAAGCAAGGGCAGCGCCGGTTTTTCCGCAAGCTGTGAAGCCGGTGCCCTACCCAACACCATTTATAAGATAGCCTCCTGGACAGAAATGGATTTCTCCGCCGATAGGGGCACGCTGGCGAGGCGTTTGAAACGATAATCGCGATAGTCACCGGGATTGCCCTCGCGGCCGTCGCAGGCAGCGAGCAGGATGTTGGCCATCTCACGCGCGGTGACAAAGTGCAGCGTTTCTTTCCTGCTGGGCGCGCCACCGACCAGTGCGGCAAGAAAGTTGCGGAAGCTGTCGCCGATGACTGCCTCCTTCTGGGTTGGGTTCATGCTGTGGCAAAACACTTTGATGAACAGCCAGTCGGGACGTCCGAGCACGCGGACCTGCGCCTGCTTCCAGAGGGACAGGCGATGCACGGTCGGGGGATTGGTTCCGGTGATGGCGCCGTTTTCGAGAACCGGCCGGGCAGAACTTAAGCTACGCCGGAGGTCGGTTACGAGCGGGCCTTGCACGATGAGAGGAAAAGTTTTGGGCGCGCGTCCTGCAATCAGGTCATGGCCCTGGCGGTGCGGCGCTGCCTGATCGAGCGGAAGAGCGCATTCGTAAAGGGAATTAGTTTTTGCGATCTGCGCCGGATGCCCGATGCCGCTCGGCATGGTGAAGTCGGCGTAGCAGCCGGTCTCGGCTAGAATCCGCATTTCCGAATCGACGCCGCAGAAGCGTCCGGCGGCGGAGTTGGCGAGCGCGAAATCTCCGTGCACAAAAGCGTAGCCGGGACGAGTGGACCCTTCTTCCACAGCCAGGCAGCGATGGCGGAAGGCCAACCGGTCGCGGTATTCCGTGAGCAGTTGGCGGGTGCTTTCGGCGGTGTCGGGATGGGGAATTCCGTGGTGCAGATGGACCTCAACTTCTCCCCAGCCGGCATGGCAGTGCTCGGCGAGAATGTCGAGCAAGCCCTCGTCGTACTGCTCGGCGGGATAGAAGTAGGTGTGGACGAGTGGGCGGCCATCGTGGTCTCGCCAGCCGTCGACGACTTTGGGATATTCGCGCGCCCACCATTCCAGGCGGCGCTCTTGCTCGGAACGAGCGACGCGCTTCTGGCCGTCTTCGGGATCGATGGCGGGTTCGAAATGATCGGCCATCGCAAAGATCAGGTGCACGGGGCCGCGGACAGGCGAGTTGAGCGCACGCCAGGTCGCGGAGGGCAGGACCTTCATTGCGTAGGCGATTTTGTTTTCGAGACCCATGTTCTGGACTTCGCTTACCTCGATGAGCCGCCCCTAAAGGGGCGTCTGATTTCGAGGGACTTGCGGTATCTCTAAAGCGATACCCTGATACAAACCTGGTATCGCTACTGCGATACCCTGATACGAAGCTGGCATCGCTACTGCGATGCCCTGACACGATACCAGCCGGCTAGTTTCCTCTCGCCGGTTTGCGGCCACGGACGGCTATGGAGATCTCGCCCACTCGCATGTCTTCCATGCCCATCGCTGCATACCATTTGAACACCTGCTCGTAGGTGTGCTTGGACTGATACTTCGGAGAATACCAGTCGAAGGTGTCGAGCATGCGGGCTTCCGGATCTTTCTGGCGGTTCACCGGAAATACGTGATGAACAATGCCCGCGACGGGACGGCCTACCAGGGGCACGCGCTTCAAGCCCTGTTGCAAGTTGTAGAAGAATGGGACCGCAACCTTCAGAATGCGGTGCAGGGTCTCGGGCTTCATCTTGTGGGTATAGCGGCGCCAGATATCGCTGAAGCGGTACCACTTGTTGTATCCGCTGTAGAGCCAGACGGCGAGCAGACCACCGGGCTTCAGAAATTTATCCAGGGCTTTGACGGCGGCTTCGCAATCCGGCGTGTGGTGGAGCACGCCGATGCTATAGATGACGTCGAAGCTTTCGGGAGCGAAAGGCATGGCGAAGACATCGGCCTGAAAGGCGACAAAGTCGCGGCCGGCAAGATTCCTGGCGGCAACTTCAGCGGCGGCGCTGAGATCGATGCCGACCACGCGCGCGCCCCAGCGGGTCGCAACTTCGGCGAAGCGTCCCATGCCGCAACCGACGTCGAGGACCAGTTTGCCTTTGAGATCTTCGGGGCAGAGCGCGGTCTTCATCAGGAAGTTCCGCTCGGATTCGCGAACATCATCTTTATCACTGTCGAGCTGCGTCTTCTGATAACGCTGCCACTGAAAACCGAAACTGGCGGCGTATTGCTGGGCGTCAACAAAGCGCGCAATGCCGTGCTCGTTGGGATAGACGCGCTTGCAAGCGGAACAGAGGAAGCCCGCGGCCCGGTCGCTTTCAAGTTTCGAGCCGCAACTTGGGCAACGCAAAATTGCCTGCAAGTCAGCGGACAGGGGAGACTGCACCGGTGGTTCCGCGGTCGGCATAAACCTCCAGGAAGTGACGCGGCTTTTTCGGCGGCGGGGGCGCCGTGCCGGGTTGTTGTTCTTGCTCTTTGATCGTCCGCAACAACGTTGATGTAAAGGCCACGGCAAAATAAGGGAAGAACTGGTAGGCTTCGGGGGCAAACAGCGCACCCACCACGAAGCCGACCAGCGAACTTTGCAATGCTCCGACGAACAAAACGATGTCGGGATCGAGATTCTTGGTTTGCCGCAGGACTTTCAGGTTCTTAAAAGCGCGCCAGAAAAACATGAGGTAGAGAATCAGCACGGCGATGCCGCCTTCGGCGGCGACTTGGAGGTAGGT
>JBEKFN010000128.1:0-10320 GCA_050013295.1 Terriglobales bacterium | reverse complement strand
CTTTGGCAGGCGCATCACATCTCGGGTTTGCTGCGCGCTCAGGGGCATATTGTGGAACTTGAGATCATCAAGACCACCGGCGACAAAATCACCGACGTTGCCCTCGCCAAAGTCGGCACCAAGGGCATGTTCACCAAGGAAATCGAGGAAGCCCTCGTCGAAAACCGGGTTGATCTCGCCGTGCACAGCTTGAAAGATTTGCCCACGGAGTTGGCCGCCGATTTCGAAATTGCCGCCATCACCACCCGCGAAAATGCGCGCGACGTTTTTTGCTCGGTGAAGTTCGCAAACATCGAAGCTCTGCCGCAGCGGGCGAACATTGGCACCAGCAGCCTACGCCGTCAGGCGCAGCTGAAGGCGGTTCGTCCCGATCTGCAGATTCACCCGCTCCGCGGCAATGTGGATACGCGCCTGCGCAAGCTCGAATCCGGCGACTACGATGCCATCATTCTCGCCGCCGCTGGCCTGAACCGCCTCGGCAAAACGCAACTGGTCCGCCAGGTTATTCCCGCGGAAGTGATGACCCCCGCCGCCGGGCAAGGCGCCTTGGGAATTGAAATTCGCAATGGCGACACGGCAACCCGAGCGCTCCTGGCCTTTCTTGATGACGCTGCCGCCCGCGTCGCCACTACCTGCGAGCGCGCCCTGCTCAACAAACTCGGCGGCGGCTGCCAGGTTCCCATCGGCGCCTTCGCCGAAGTTATGGGAGGCCGCATTCGCTTGAATGCGCTCGTAGCCCATCCCGACGGAACCAAAGTTCTGCGCGAGACGGGCGAGGGCGACGATCCCGTGCGCTTGGGCGAAGAAGTTGGCGAGACTCTTCTCCGCAGAGGCGGCGATGTTATTCTCGAAGAAGTTTACGGGGAAGGCTTTGCGCTGCCGCAGCAACCATGAAACATCGTTTCTTGAAGACTTGTCATATATTTAAAATCTGTCATCCTGCCCCTGAGCGCAGCCGAAGGGGAAGGACTTGCTGTTTGTCAGCTGGGCCCAAACCGTAGCAGGAAGAGGAATCCGAGAACTGAATGCTGAGGCCGAAAGGTCCAAGCTAAGAGCTAAAGGCCAAGAGATAAGAACTAAGAGCCACGCATGCGCAAGCCCAACGAAAACCGTCCCCTCGCCGGAACTCGTATTCTAGTCGGACGCGCCCGCCATCAGTCCGGCAGCCTTTCCGCCAGCCTGCGCAGCCTGGGCGCAACTGTAATCGAAATCCCTTTTATTGAGATACGCAAGCCGCAATCGTACCGGCCGCTCGACGACGCCCTGAAAAATATTAAGTCGTACGACTGGCTCATTCTCACCAGTGCCAATGGTGTCGAAGCGATGTGGGAGCGCGTTCGGAAACTTCGCATCACTCGCAAGAATCTCCAGCATCTCCAGATCGCCGCCATCGGGCCTGCTACCAAGAAGGCGATTGTGAAGCATGGGCTGAAGGTCAAGATGGTTCCGGAGGAGTACGTTGCCGAGTCTGTAGTGAAGGGACTGCGCGACAAGGTCAACGGCAAACGCGTTGTGCTCATACGAGCCAAAGTCGCGCGCGACGTGATTCCAGAAGAGCTGCGCGCGGCCGGAGCCGCGGTCGATGTGATCGAAGCTTACGAAACCGTGGCGCCCGAGAAATCGCGTGTGCGTCTGCGCGCGCTGATGAAAAGTGCGGCGCGCCGCCCGCACGTGGTGACTTTCACTAGTTCCTCCACCGCCAAGAATTTCGCCGAATTGTTGTGTGGGAGCGGGGCTCCGCCCCGCTCGGACGGGGCCCTTCGGCTCCGCTCAGGGCAGGCTCCGCCCCGTCCCCACACAGATCTGCCCAAGGTCAAGGCAGATTCATTCAACGGCATCCAGTTCGCTTCGATTGGTCCGGTGACTTCAGCGACGCTGCGCGAATTGCAGATGCCGGTTGCAATCGAGGCCCGCGAATTCACGATGGGTGGACTGATTCGCGCGATCGTGCTAGCCCGCTATGCGGAAACCGGCAAATCTTGAGTCATTGAATCGTTGAGTCATTGCATCATTGAAAATCCAACGTCCCAGCGGTTTTCAAATGACTCAATGGCTAAATGATTCAATGACTAAATGACTCAATGACTTTCCGCCGGCTTCGGGGCCGAGACTCCCATTTGCGGGTCAATCGCGTCCAGGTAGGCTTGCATGCGCGTCTTGGTCTCGGGGGGCATACCGGTGAACTCGATGCCATTGCCCACCCCCGGATCGGAGGTCCGCACCACCGCCGAGATTTTGATGTGCTCCGAGTCCAGCCAGAAATCCACCCGCAGCATGGTGCCGAGGGGAAAAGGCAGCATGGTCTCGACATAGCATCCGTTGCCGCTCACGTCGGTGGCATTGATGCGGAGCGGCGCGTTGACGCGCTCGTCGCGAAGTTCCACCGGCAACGAAATTGTATGCCGGTGCCAGCGCCGGCGGTTGGAGGCCGCAATTGCCTCCGTCGCCCCCTCGAGTGGCAAATAGTTTCTCCACGGGCACTCCTGCTCGGCGACTAACTTCACGCCCACTTGATTTTTCTTGACCGGGCCGGGGTTCATCACCCAGACCACCGTGCAGCGTGCTTTTCTTTCGGCGCACTGTACTCCGATCACGTCGCCCACTTTCAGTTCGCTCTCGACGCCCGAGAACAGCGCCCCCTCCGAACTGATGTTATAAGCGTGAGCGGATTGCGAAAAGGGGCGTCCTTCGGCGCTCATTCCCCATATCCGCACGGGTAGGTCCACACTCAGGCGAGGTTCGCTTTGTTGGTCGTCCATGCCTTATCCTTGGGTCTGTTCATGCGTGTCTGTTCATGTGATGATACCGTCCTCTGACGCCCCGCGGTATGGCAAAGTTTGCCGCGGCGCAGTGACGAGCGCAGCACGACTTTCGGCACCTTCCAATCGTCATTCAGGGTCGGTTTTCTGTGAACGTTTCTACAAACTCACGATAACCGATGACCCGGATCTTTTGCTCGTCCAGAAACTGCCGCAGTTCCGCCGAAGTCAGCAGACGCCGCTCCTCCTCGCGAGCATCGAGCAATCGCGTGCCGGCGGCGCGTAAGTCGGCGTCGTTATACCCGGGATGGCAGACCAACTCCCAGGTTCCCTCCGGCAGGTTCGCGAGCGTTTGGCGGAGCAGGGAAATGCCGACCGAGCCGCTCTCGATCACTCCCAGCACACCGTCGGGCGTTACCAGTCCAGCGCGCTTGGTCCGCTGGTGGAATTGCCCGGAGAAAGTATGCAGAACGCGTACCTGGCCGTAGCGCTTCCAGAGATGCGGCTTGCCTTTGAAGAGGCGCGCGGGTAGCGCTTTGACCGGAACGATCGGATTGCGGATGGCGCGCACCCCGCAGATCCGCGCTGCCCGCAGCAGCGCTGTCAGAATCTCGGGAAAGATGTGGGCGTGTTTGTGGGTGTCGAGGTGAGTCACCGGGAGACCGGCGGACTGAATTTTCCTTATTTGCGCCGTGACCTCGGCGACCAGTTGATCGCGATCGAAGCCTCCCAACATGGCGCGCGCGGCGAAGGCCGAAAGGCTCGAGTAGAACTTATTCGGCTCTGCCGAGCGAATCGCCAGCAAAGTATCCAGCGCCCCCGGCGGTGACACCGGGGTCCCATCCACCAACACGACGTGGCATCCCACGGAGAGATTCGGCGCCGAGCGCGCCGCCGTCACCGCGTCCTCGAACCGGGCGCCGTTGGCCATCAAGGTCGCCGACGACACGACCCCACCGATGTGGGTTTCCACAATAGCCCGGTTCACTCCTGCGGTCAGACCGAAATCATCGGCATTGACGATTAATCTTCGCACGCACAAAGTGTAGCAAACGCGCCGGTGAATTCTGCACGGCTTGGACCTGGCAGGCTGCGGAAAAATTAGCCGAGGAGGTCGCTCTCCCCCTGGCAGATTCAGTTTTTCCGCCACCTGCTGGTTTGACCGGCGGGGAAGCGTCCAGTATCCTCAGCATTAGTTTTGCAGAAATTTTTCGCGGACGGCGCGAGCACGCCGTGATCGCATCTGCGCCGAGCGGGCGGTTAGCTCAGCTGGTTAGAGCGCCTGCCTTACAAGCAGGAGGTCGCAGGTTCGAGCCCTGCACTGCCCACCATCTTTTCAGTAACTTAGCAGCACTGGCAATTCATTGTCGTGTGCATTTGTGTTCAAAACCCCTGGGGTTTTCACGGCACGCGCTCGTTGGTGGATTTCTCGCTAGTCATTACGTCATCCGCCACAGCGTTGACCAATCGTTGCACACTCTCGGGAATCGCTTGTGTGTAGATGTTCATCGTGGTTCCGATGGCTGCATGGCGCAAGTGTGCCTGTCCGTCTTTCGGGTTGCCCCCTTGCGCGTTCGTGGCAAATGTCCGGCGTAATATCTGAAAGTTGATCGGCTCCGTAATGCTTAAAGCCTTGGCAATCGGATGCACTCGCCGATGAAGCCAATTCTCCGGGCGCATCGGTGTGGGGCGCTCAGTGGGGAAGATCAGCGCATCGGTCGGGGCAGTTTGATTTTGTTCGCGCCATGCCGTAAGCAAGGGGAGGATCACGTCGGGAATGATAACCGGAGCCTTGCTGGAGGTCGTCTTGGCTTTACCTTGCCGAAACACCCCGCGCCAGGCGGTGCTTTCGATTTGGAAATGATCGCCGACGCCATGAGGACCAGCACAACCCAAATATCTCACCGGGACGCATAGCGCAGAACGCTGCGATCATGGCGATAAGCCGGTCACGGAAGGGAAGAGAATCCAATAAGAGTCGCGCCTGATCCTTCGGGAGAACGTGCTTCACCGACACTCTAGTTTTCCGGCATCTTGAGCTTTCGGGGGGGGTTCGTCCGATCAATTCCGCCTCAACTGCCTCCTCGCCGGCACAAGAACGCACTTAACACAAGGCTTTCGAAATCGAAGCATAGTACCTCTTTGCCCGGTCGCGAGAACCGAAGCAAGCTGTCCCGGGGGGAAGGAGTCGGATTTTTACTTTTATTTGCCTGCAGGTGTCAACTACTTATTCGCGGCGTTACGATTTCCGAACTGGAACGCAGAGTGTAGTGTAAGAAACATACCGACAAGAGAGCGTTAGTCGTTATCCATCCTATAGTTATGGGCTTGTTTCACGCAGATTGAATCTACCAGTATCCATACCGTGATGATACCGCACAAGCTCCGTCTTGTTCGGATTTTGTAATAGCTGTGTTTCGCTTCTTGATATCAGATGGCTATGAAGTTACAGTTTCGTGAATTTCGGGGCGGTTGTAATTATATTTGGGTTTGGCGATTGACAAATTCCAAAGCACAAGTATACTTTGGCGGACAGTTAGGCGAACGGAGTGTGACGCTCGTCTGAGTGTCACATCCGAGGAGACTTCTACTCGCCGAGCAGAAGACTAAGTTGTGAAGTGACCGACTAAGGTAGGCCGGCCGGGTCTCCCTGCCCGCCGATGAAGTCGTTGCGCGGACCGGTCGCTGTGTCCATGCGCACCGCGGTGAGTTTGGCTAAGTCGGAACAATCATTGTGTTGGTAATAGGCAATGAACAGAACCCTCATCTTTTCCGGCTCAATCACAGCGTCACTGAGAGCTGCCATGGCGATCATTGAAGAGATGCTTCGTTCCGTCTACGTGGCTCGGTGTGGCCGTACACCAAGCCACAGGAACGGTTACGCCGGTTTGTGTCGTCAGCGCCGTCGTTAAGTGTCGCTCGGTTGGGGATCGGCACTTCGCGACGTGATCGCGCGGTAGGATGAGGATCTGGACTTATAAGTTCTTACTTTATCTGCTTCTGTAAGGGCTACGGCGATGTATTGGAAATGAGACATTTACACACTAGCAAGATGACTACGACATAGCGAAGATTAGAGCTTGGATGCAAGCTGTGATGTCACAAGCAAGAGCACTTCCGCAAGATTCCACGCGAATGTCGCACAGTGTGACCGAAGTTTCTGGGAGTCCCGCCTCGCGCGTCCGCGGACAGCTTCCCCGACAGTCGGCTGTCGGTTCAACTCGACCAAAATCATACAAAGGAGAATAGCGTCATGGGAACAACGCGTCCTGTCTCTCGAGCTGCTACAACCTTCGACCTTGAACATACACACCTCGGACCGCTCACGGAGTTTCCGGGAACCTGGGCGGGCACGGGATTCAATCTGATCTCCCGTCCGGACTTTCAGAACAACCAGCCATTCTTCCTGGAGATCAATGGCACACTGGAGAATCTGGCATTCACGCTGATCGGCGGAGACATTCCGAACCGCGGATCGTTTCAGAAAGACGCCCTTCTGCACGGTGTCACCTACCTGCAGCAAGTCGCCGATTGTGTCACGCACGGGGCGCTGCACATTGAACCGGGACTCTGGATTCACATACCGCCGACTACGAATCCCGCTGTGCCGGAGTCGACCGTGGTGAGGCAGGGGACGATTCCGCACGGCGATTCGTTGCTGGCCCAAAGCACGTTCATCAAGAACGTAGCGGGAGGGCCGACGATCGACCCGGTCTTTTCCGTGCCCTTCACCGATGCAGTAATTCCTGCGCTGACCGCCAAGGCGACAAACCCGATCACGAACGCGACCTACCTGGCGCAGTTCACGAATCAAAAGCTCACCGCGTGTTGCCTGCCTCCTGATGTGAATTTGAATGCTGTGGTCGCAGACCCGACGACGGTGCTAAGAGCGGCCATCCAAGGGCAGAACATCACGAATACGGTGGTGATCGCGATTTCCACGGCAGCGGCGAAAGGATCCACTGGCATTCTCAACATTCCTTTTGTGGTGAAAAATGCCAACGCCCTGCAGATGGACGCCATCTTCTGGATTGAGACGGTGCAACCAACAAGTGGCGATCCGTTCCTGCAACTGCAATACGTGCAGAGAGTTATCCTCGATTTTCCACCGGCCCCGAATGCTGCCATCATCCATTGGCCGCATATATCGGTGGCCACGCTTGTGAAGCAATAGCAGGCGCAATCTAAGGGGGCGCGACGCCGTGCACAAGACAACGGCCGTCGCGCCTACGTCGAGAAATATCAGTCGCAGCGTGCGCTTGAGCGGGAAAGGGATCGCGCATGGAACGAAAAGAATGTGTCGTGGTAGGCGCCGGGCTGGCGGCGGCTTATCGACTGACGCAAGAAAAGCGGACGATATTGCTTCGTCTCCGCAGCAGGAACTCAAGAACTGGATTGTGGAAGACCTTGCCCATGCCTACTCCTTACCGTGGAGCCCAAGTAAAAGTGGTCGCACAGCGCTCGACATTAAGCAACAGCCATGGCAGAAAGAGTTCTTCATTGGAGGAGCGTATGCCTTCTATCGGCCTGGTCAGTGGTTCGCTTTGCGACCTGAGTTGAGGGAGCCCTTCCAGAGGGTGTTTTTTTGCTGGGGAACATATTGCCGATTGGCAGGGCTTATGGAAGGAGCGGTTGTTACCGGTAAGGCAGCCGCCGCGGTTTTAAGATATTGACCCCGAGGATGCGTACATTCGCTGGCTCCGTTCCTGCGAATGATCGGCAACGGTTCACGACAGGTCGGGCGTCGCTATCCGCGGATGAAGCATTGCTCAACTCAATGGATTGTCCGGTTCGCGTTGTGATCGCCTTAAGGAGGACACATGAAACTCTGTTACCTATGCCTGCTCATCTCCGCGTTTCTTTTTGCGGCCACGGAGAACTGCATATCCCAATCAACCATGGTGCCGTGGCTCACCCGCTCTGCGGATAACTCAAGAAGCGGTTGGAATCAGCACGAGACGCAACTGACGCAGGCATCGGTTGTGTCGAAGGGAATTTTTCGAGAGACGATTATTCCAGTTATCGGGGATGCCCGGGGTATGGAAGCGCAGCCTCTCATCCTGCCGAATGTGAAGACCAAGCATGGAACCCGCGATGTGATGGTGCTTCCGTCGATGGCTGATGTAGTGCGTGGAGTTGACGCACATGATGGCTCCGCCATCTGGCAGGTTACGCTGGGAACGCCGATTAACGGAGACACACCCACCGGCCCCCAGAAGGCAAACCCCGATGGCTGCGTTGGCCTATTCCCGACGATTGATTGCCACGCGATTAATGACAAATGGGGCTGCCTCTCCACGGGGGTGATCGACGCCGAAACGCAGCATCTCTATCAAGTTTGCTGGGTTTCTCCAGACAAAACCGGCAACCCGCAAACGGCACGCTACTTTATGTTCGTGCTGAAAGTCGCGGATGGAAGTCAGGTAGTTCCACCGGTCCTGATCCAAGGAAAGGGTGGGACACAAGACTTTAACGCGGCGATGCGCAAACAGCGGTCCTCTCTCGTGGAGACGAACGTCAACGGTGTGAAAACGGTATTTGGGTGTTCGGGGACGATCAACGAAACTCAAGCGGGTGTTGCTTCTGGCTATTGCTTTGCCTTCGATGTGGCGAGCAACACGGTAAGCGCGATGCTGGCGATGACAGCGGGCGAGGGTGCTGGCGTCTGGATGGCTGGACAAGGCGCTGTTGCAGACGCACAAGGCTTTTTGTACGTCCTCACTGGAAATGGAGACTTCGACGGTGTGAGTCTGTGGGGTGAGTCGTTCCTCAAACTGAAGTACACGCCTTCTTCTGGAGGAGTTCCTGCCAGCCTGCAGGTGGTAGACCACTGGACACCATGGACTGACCTCGCCAGAACCGGGCAGACGGCGGCGGCGGCGGCCGTGAGGCTTGCCGGCATGAGCGCCCCCTCCGAGGCTATTAAGCCTGTTGGTGGCGGCATGAACATTGCGCTGAAGAATGCAAAGCTGGTGCCGATGATCAGCGATCGAGGCACCCCAATTCTCCTCGTCTTTCCGGAGATGGCCTCCGGCAATTGGTCCGATGAAGATTGGGGATCGGCTGGTCCGGCCTGCATCTTCTCGATTGGTGTTTGCGTTGCCACGGGAAAGGACGGAATCGCCTATCCGATAAAAACGGAGGGTCTTGGCGGGACGACTGTTGCCGACCTCGCAAACCCTAAAGCGAACTGTGCAAAACTCGCAGCGCCTCCTGTCTGGCTGACCATGAGTCCGGGACCGGTTGATCCCTGTCCAACTGATCCCCGCTCATTGAACTTCTTTCCATTGGGCGACACGGCACATCTCCACATGACACCCGTGCAGTTCTTTGACCCGGTGCTGAAATCGTGGACGATTTTCGCCTGGGGCGAGAATTCGCAACTGCATAAATGGGCCGTCAGTTCGACGGGAAATCTAACCTATATTGCGCAAAGCCACGAATTCGCGAGCGCGGACGTGCGGGGGGATCCTCCGGGAGGAATGCCAGGTGGATTTTGTTCCGGATCAAGCAATGGAGCAGATCCTAACTCAGCAATCCTCGTTTGCACTATCTCCTACGGTGATGCAAACGCTCACGTAGTGAACGGCCGCTTACTCGTCTACGACGCCGTACACCTCGCTGCCGATGGATCACTAAAGGTTCTATGGGACTCGCAACGCTTTGCCGTCCAGTTTCTGTTCAACAAGTTTGATCCTCCGGTGATTGACGGAGGCCAAATCTATGTGCCCAACTATAACGGCGGCTTGGATCTTTACCGTCTTGTGAAATAGGAGCGCTCAATACGGATTCGTCATTTGGAGTCGATTAGTTTTAGCCCGGATCGTCGGCCACCCGAAGCTATCCAGAAACGGAGTGAGCGTGGCACTCTACCAAATTTCATTGAGGACTGTTCGTCAGGATAAACCCTTATAGGGAAATAGTCGAAAACCGGACGCCCAGCAGCGTTGGACACCTTTCCGGCTCTCGTACTGAAATTCCCGAGTAAATGCAAGGTTCCAATTTCAATCACCGGTAGTTTGGGAGGTGACGGCCTTGAGTTCGGACACTTGGACGACCTATCCGGCGCTTCCGCATGCGCTTCCTTTCCGCACCATCTTTGGCGAATACCGTGCGAGGCGTCCGGACGACCTTGCCGATGCGGTGCTGAAGGTCATTCGGAAGCCGGAGCGTATTCCGGAAGACCCTGAGTACAAAGCGCTGGCGGACATTCTGAGATCCGCGCGTAGTTCGGAACACCTTGCCGAAACAGCGGCGAAGCGCATTCTGAAATCGAAGCATGGGACCGGGGAACTTACCACCGCAGTGGCGAAACACATTCTGCAGTTAGAGCTGACCCCGCAAGACCTTGAAAGCGTATGGACGAGGCTTGATGCTGACATCACGAAATCGGAGCAAGCGTACCGGGACCTCGGGTTGGCAAAAGAATATTTGCAGGCCCAGCGGCAGACACGCGGAGAACCAAACGAGGACTTCAAGAAGAAACTGGTCGAAGCTTACGAGAAAGTGCTGCTCGCGGAGATCATTTGCCAGATTTATGATTGGCCGCTGAAATCCATTC
>JBEKFN010000127.1:0-10386 GCA_050013295.1 Terriglobales bacterium | reverse complement strand
CAGCCCACTTCGTGCGCTTTCTGCTTCAAGTCGCCCTGCACGTGCGAGAGAAACCCGATGATCGACGTCCCCTTCTTCAGCTTGCTTTTCAGTTTCGGGATGAGCGTCAAAGGCTTGGCATTGGCATTGTTCAAGTCGAAGATAATCAGGGAAGGCTGTTCTTCGCCGTTGCTCTTCATCCGCTCGGTTAGTTCCTTCTCGTTCTTAACGAACTCCACCTTCACGTTCATCTTGCGTCCCGTTTCTTGAATCTTGCTGAGAAAGAACAGGTCTTCGACAAACGCAAAAACGCGCGAAGCCGCATCCTCTCGCGGAGCGGGTAGAGGCTCAGGATCGGACACCGGGTAAGACGCGGAAAAGCCGGGCCGGCGCGGTCCTCGTCCCTGGTTGCCGTTGCCATTATCCGGGCCCATATTGGCGCGGTAGCTGTGATCCATGGGAGCGGTAAAAATGCCCTGATGCTCCTGGCGGTCGCGGCCCATCGGGCCACCCGCACCTCGCCTCGGCGGACGTCGTCCACGGCGCCGTTTGTGTTTCCCTCCTCCTGCGGAGGAATGTCCAGGTCCTGCATTCATATTTTTTCTCTTGTTAGTCTTCGGAGTTGATCCCCGAAGTTAATCCCCGGCCTGGATCACAGGCCCGATTGTTTCGTCTTTCCTTGCGGTCGGCACGTTAGTCGGCACTCTAAACGTGTGGCGCAACGCGTAGCTCACTGTGCGTGGCTCACTGCAAACCGGTTACCGGCAGACCAAACCCCACATCGGCTGGATGCTATTCGAGAACGATGTTTAAACTATCTTTTAATCTAGGCGCCTGGAGTTTTATTGGCGCGAACGGCCAGGCTGGAAGCTTGGCCATTGGGAACACTTTGATGTTACTCATGAAACCGCCGACTGCGCAAGGGGGAAGTGCCTTAAGTTTTCCACATTTGGGACATTACCTTGGAATCTCGAGCCCATGTTTCCGGCTTGCATCGGACCGGAAGCATGCATGGTTATAGGGTTCGACCGCAAGCGCCGGTTGGTAAATCCTTTGATTTCCGGAAGACGACAGCCGCGCAGTTTTGCCTGAAGTTCCGCCACGGCTACGCCGATATAAGAGGTGTGAAACCCGCTCCTGCCAAAGAGAAAGACTTTCGGTCGAACTCGCTTGCTCTACCCGGACAGCGTTTCGTTGCCCGCCAGCCAATTCTCGACCGTTCGCAGAATGTGTTCGGGTACGAACTTCTTTTCCGCAACGGTGTCGAAGACTACTTCAACGCCGATCCGGAACTCGCGGCCCGCTCCACGCTGGATAGCTCCCTGCTATACGGTATCAACATGCTTTGCGATAAGCGCCGGGCTTTCGTGAATTGCACCTGTGAGGTTCTGTTCAAAGACCTGATTACCTTGCTGCCCCCACACCAGACCGTGGCCGAGATTCTGGAGACGGTTGAGCCCGAAGACCGCGTCATCGCTGCCTGCAAGCGGCTGAAAGCGGCCGGCTATCTCATCGCCCTCGATGACTTCGCGCCCAACGACCCGCGCCTACCGCTGGTCGAGTTTGCCGACATCATAAAAGTCGACATCCGGGCAACCAGGCCGGAGGAAAGGGCTGGCATGATGCGCCGGTTTGGCTCCCCGACGTGCAAAATGCTGGCGGAAAAGCTCGAAACACCCCACGAGTATCGTCAGGCCCGCGACATGGGATTCGTCTATTTCCAGGGATATTTTTTCTGCCGGCCCGAAATCGTCATCGGCCGCGAAGTTCCCGCCAGCCGCTTGCACTACATACGGCTGCTCGAAATGGTCTCCCGGAGGGAAATGGACATGCGAGAACTCGAGAAGATGCTCAAGCAGGAAGCCTCGATTTGTTACCGCTTGCTCCGGTACCTAAATTCCCCTCTCTTTGGATTTCCCCTCGAAATCAAGTCGATCCGCCATGCCATCGCCGTTCTGGGAGAACGGGAAATGCGGCGCTGGATCCGGCTCGTTGTCACTGTGGGCGCAGCCGAGCAGAGGTGCAGCGAACTGGTGCTGATGGGATTGGCTCGCGCCCGTTTTTGCGAACTGCTCTCCAACCAACTGCAATCGAACACTGATTTGTTCCTGTTGGGCCTGCTCTCCATCATGGATGCCATCCTTGAGGTCAGCATGGAAGTGCTCCTCGAACAACTACCCGTGGAGCGCGAAACGAAGATGGCGCTGCTCGGCCAGAACAGTAGCCTCAGACCCCTGTACCAACTCATGCTGGCCCAGGAATCGGGTGAGTGGTCGCAATCGAGCGCACTCGCCAAACAATTGAAACTGCTCGATGAAGAAGTCGCCTCAACCTGGTGGCAGGCCCTGCGGTGGGCACAAGAGGCAACCAGCAGCGTCTGAAATGCCTTCGTGGGCAGCTATCGGTTATCGGCCGTCATCCATTCAATGTAGCTGGCCAGATTGTGGAACGAGATCGTGGGAGCCGCATTCATCTCACAGAAACGCAATAGTCGCCGTTAATCAAAACTTTTATTTTGATCCAGCCAAAGTTTTCATGAAGATTCTTTACGGATTCTTTATGGCCTACAGGCTACTGTTCAAGGCGTGGAGAGTCTGCAAGAGCAGAGTATGCAAGGTCAACCGGCGGGCAAGGTGTCCACATGACGATGACGATTGATCGAAGGGATTTGGAGCTCAATCTTCTGCGTACGTTTCTCGCAGTAGTTCAGCACGGGAGTATGGGACGCACTGCAGCAGCAGTTGCGAGGACTCAACCGGCGGTGAGCCAACAGATGCTGCGCCTGGAAAAGGTCATCGGCAGGAAGCTATTCTACCGGAGTCGGGGTGGCGTGAAACTGACGAGCCACGGCGAACTGCTGGTAACCTATGCCAATCGTGCCGTCGATCTCAATGAAGAAGCGCTGGCGCGGCTCCGCGAAGAATCCGCCTCGGGGCCAGTGCGCCTCGGCGTCAGCGAGCAAACGGCGCTCGCCGGACTCACGCCCGCCCTGAAGCGATTCCAGCGAATCCATCCCAATGTTGAACTGAAACTTATCGTCGGTTCGCCAGGAAAACTCGAATTCCTGCTCGCGCAAGGGGAACTGGACTTTGTCATCAGCGATCCCACGCGGATTGCAGGCCGGCCCGTGATCGAGTGGAGATCCCGTTTAGCCTGGCTTGCCGGCACAGATTTCTCTGTCGATCCACTGAAGAGCCTGCCGCTCGTACTGTGTGAAAGCACGAACTGGTGGCGCGACAAGATCCTTTCTTCCTTGCGCAGAGCGGGGTGGGAATGGCGCGTGGTGTTCGAAAGCGCAAGCCTGGATGCAACCTTGGCAGCGCTCGACTCTGGCCTGGGGGTATCAGCGCTGCTCCCGGAAACAGTCCGGAATCCGGGGATTTGTGAGGTCAAGGCCGCCGGGCTGCCTGTGCTTCCCGAGGCTCGATTCGGAATGTTTCGCAGCCCGACGGCCCCCAGCCGAGCCCGGGTAATGATGGAAGCGGCATTGGCAGCTTCAATCCAAGCGGCAACCGGCAACCGTCTGGCGCATTCTGCGGAAGGGCCGGCATGGCCGTCCGACGAGAACAGGCTGCGGGTCACTAATGGTTTGCAAGAGTTGAGTGGCAGCCATAAGCTACAGAACGCACAACCGCTCTGCGTCAGGCATGGTTGAGCGGGTCACGGTGCGCAAGACTCTCTTCGCGTACATGCAGGAATGCCCCGCCCGGTGATTCTCGATCGTGAGCTTTTTCCGGGTGCCCAATTGGCACTCCCTCGAATCTAGCCTTTTCAAATCTTACCTCTTCAAATCTTAATAGATTTTTTATGGGCTCTTTACGAGATCTTTGTGCGCTTAGGTATCCAATGACAAGCGTGCCCCACGCAAATAAGCACCAGCAGACCAAAGGTTAACCTTATGACACATGCATTGATTATTAGCACTGCCTATTGGCCAATTACGTGATCGTCCTGACAAGAATTTTCTATTGGACGCGGCGACTAGCTCCGCTTAGTTTGTAGACACTCTGATGCCGATTTCGCGCGAGTGGAGCGCGGAGATGAACGGCAGCGGTGAAGGACAGCGTTAGGCGGTAAGTCAGGGAGTAAATGAACTCGCAATGCTTTTCACTGCGCGGCGGTCATGCGGTGAAGAGTAACTTCGAACCGAAAGGGATGTAGCGATAAGAAACTTATGAGAACTTTATTACGTAAGGCCGTAGTGGCTTCGACTTTCCCTTCAATGCTTGTTCTAAGTCTCGCGGTTGGTCAGGCTCCGCGGTGTTATGCGCAGGCTCCGGCGCAATCGGATGCTCCGGCGAAAGTCGCAGCCCTGCACGAGCCGGCGGCTGCCGCTGACGTATCTCCCGCTCGACCCGCGGCCGCCCCCGATCCGGCGAGCTCGGTTGATATCGCCAAAGAGCTGGCCGCCATGAAGGCGCGCATCGAACTGCTCGAAGCGGAACTGAAGGCTCGCGGGACCACCACAGACATGCCGGTTGGTCTGGCAAAAGCAACCGATCCAGCGCCAACTCCAGCGCTCACTGCGGCGGCGGCTGGACCGGCTCCTCCGCAGGACCAGTCGACATCCGCACCTCCGGCCACCAAGCCCGAAAAACCGGCCAAGTCAGTGCCTTTTGCCTTCGCCGATTGGAGCTGGATGAACGCCAGCCCGCACAACAAAGACGCGGTGTGGGATTCGAAGTTCTTTACTCCTGAAATCAGATTTGACACCGACTTCGTAAGCAGCTTCAATCATCCGAAGGATGACACGCTGGGCGGATCGACCGAGATTTTCCGGTCGAACGAAGTCCAGGTTGAGCAGATCAGCGTCGGCGGTGACTTCCACTGGCAGGACGTTCGCGGCCGGATCCTGACCATGGGGGGAATGTTTGCAACTACCACTCCCCGGAACGACGCCAGCGTTGGACGAGGCCAATGGGATCTCCGTGGCGCGTATAAGTATTTTTCTGAAGCCTACGGCGGATACCACTTCAACGTGAACCATGGTCTCAACGTCGACGCGGGGATCTTCGTCTCCTACATCGGCTTGTTCAGTTATTACAATTTCGATAACTGGACTTACCAGCCGTCCTATGTGTCGTCTAACACGCCCTGGTTTTTCAATGGAGTCCGGGTCCAGTGGTTTCCCACCGACAAGCTGAAGATTGAGCCGTGGTTCATCAACGGATGGCAGTCGTATGCCCGGTATGGCAGCCGGCCCGGCCTGGGAGGACAGATCTTGTACCGTCCGAAGTCGTGGCTCTCGCTGGTCTTCAACAACTACGGAATGGGTGAAGATACGCTGGGTCTTAACGGCGGCCGCTCACGCATCCACACGGATGACAGCATCGAGGTCAAATACTACGACCATCCGGAAAAGACTATGGACAAGATGGCGTTCACCTTCACCGCCGATATCGGATGCGAATACGGTTCAGGAGCGGCCTGCTTTGGAAATAAGAAGACCGACGGCCAAATCACTGCCTATAAACAAGTCATGGACGGGTGGATGCTGTACAACCGCTGGTGGTTCAAGAAGGACCTGTATGCAATCACGCTTGGCGGCGGTGTATTGGACAATCCAGGGCGCTATCTGACGCTGCTCCCTCCGATCAATGGAGCGGATGCGGTCTCCGGATCGCCATACTTCCCGGCGAATCCTGGCCTCCCCTATAAAGCCTGGGACAATTCCATCACTTTCGATTACATGCCCAGACAGTACATTACTTTCCTCTGGGAGTTCGGTTATCGCCACGCGAACCAGCCGTATTTCACGGGTCGGGGTGGAATTACTCCTCCGGGCGGCAACAACGGTTCCCCTGCTAATTATGTCTGCATGGACAATAGTTCGACCGGATTTGGGTGGGCCGTAAACCCCGTCAACCCCACCGACCCAAACGGCGCCAACCTCGGCAACGCACAAGCGTACTGCAATGGGACTGGGGGGGGCAATACGACTATTCCGCACGGCGGCCTCTGGACGCCAGACTTGCGGAAGGATGAACCGAGCATCAGGATGGCCATCATGGTCAAGTTCTAGTTCAGGCGTGGCTCTGGGTCCCTGGTGTGGAGGCAACGATGTGTGCGAAACAAAAAAGGGGCAGCGTCCCGGACCTGGTTTTAGCTCCGGCGCTGCTCCTCAGGCCCTCCCTTCTTACTGCCCGTCGACGGCACGGTATTCAGATCTACGGGACACCGTTCCAGCAGGTTCCTTAGGTGCCCAAAGGAAGTGGACCGTCGATTCATCTAGGTTGGTTGCGCATGGCGCCCCGACATAACGTGGGAATGCGCCCTGCTCATAAGGTGGAGGGACGGGCGTCTCGCCCGACCAGCCGGGCGGGGACGCCCTGCTCTCCACTTACTGGGTTTCGGAAAGATAGCGTTCGTTTGTCGCAAGATGTTTGTCGCAGCGGAGAGCGAGTCCTTATGAACAATAGAATTCTTACCAATGGTCTTTTTCTCGCCTGCTTGTTCGTATTGCCGATGCTCGGCGGATGCAACCGGCCTGTGGATGCGGCGGCGGCAGCGCCACCCCCCGCTAACGTTGTTCCCGACGTGGATCTCAACCTTTTCACGGTCGACCACCCGGAGCATTTCCCGCTGGCCGCAGCCACTGCGCATCCCACGGCCTCCGAGTTAGTGGTTACGGGGGCAGTTACCCCTGATGTCTCCCGCAACGTCCCGGTCGTCTCGCTCGCCTCTGGGCGGGTCGTGGCCATTCACGCGCGACTCGGCGACACAGTGCAAAAAGGCCAGGTGTTACTAACTATTCGAAGCGACGATGTGGCGGGCGGCTTCGACGCCTATCGCAAGGCTATCGCTGACGAACTTCTCGCGCGCAAGCAGTTGAATCGAGCCGTGGACCTGTTTGCCCACGGCGCCATCGCAGAACAAGACCTCGAGGTTGCGCAAGACACCGCAACTGATGCCAAGGTCACCCTTGAGACCGCGACCGAACATCTTCGGCTCCTGGGCAACGATCCCGACAAGACCATGGGCATCGTGGACATCGTTGCGCCCATCACGGGCGTGATCACCGACCAGCAAGTGACGAACGCAGCGCTCGTGCAGGCCTACTCAGCGCCCAGCCCGTTCACGATTTCAGATGTCTCATCGGTGTGGATTGTTTGCGACGTGTACGAGAATGACATGGCCCATGTGCGGCTTGGGGATACCGCGGAGATTACCCTGAATGCGTATCCCGATCGCCCCTTCAAAGGAAGGGTCAGCAACATTGGCATGATCCTCGATCCCAGTATTCGCACCGCCAAGGTTCGCATAGAAGTTCAGAATCCGGGAAACATGCGGCTCGGCATGTTCGCGAGGGCGACCTTCCGCGGTCAAACCCAAGAGATGCACACGGTTGTCCCGGCATCAGCCATTCTGCACATGCACGATCGCGATTTTGTCTTTGTCCCCGCACCCGACAAGAAGTTTCGTCGCTTGGAGGTTGTCAGCGGAGATCCATTGGCGGAGAACACGAATCTGCAGGAGATCAAACGTGGGATCCAACCAGGGCAACAAGTAGTGACCAACGCCTTGGTCTTGGACCACGTGCTGGCTCAGTGACGGTTGAGCAGAGAGCCGGGCGTCCCCGCCCAGCTGGACGGGCGAGACGACCGTCCCTCCACCAACCAAGAGAAATGGGAAGGGAAACAGTAAACAGGAAATGATCCGCGCCCTCGTAGATTACGCCCTGAACAACAGGTTTGTGGTGTTGGCAGTTGGCGTCTTGTTGCTGGGTTGGGGAGCTGTCTCGTTTCACAACCTGCCGGTGGAAGCCTATCCCGATATCGGCGACAACTACGTGACCGTCATTACCCAATGGGCGGGGCGCTCCGCGGAAGAGGTGGAGCAGCAAGTCACCATTCCCATCGAGATGCAAATGTCGGGAATGCCGCACATGACCTTTCTGCGCTCCGAGTCTATTTTCGGGCTGTCGTTCGTGATCATGATCTTCGACGACAGTTCCGTGAACGACTGGAATCGCCAGAAGGTGCTGGAAAGGCTCACCCAGGTCAATCTTCCTCCGGGGCAAAACCTTCAACCTCAAATCGGCACCGACTGGAGCACTACGGGCCAGATTTATTGGTACACACTGAGAAGCACAAATCCCCGTTACGACCTGATGGAATTGAGATCGATCGAAGACTGGGTTCTCCTCAAGCAATTCAAATCCGTTACCAATGTGGTGGACGTTTCCGACTTCGGGGGCACGGTACGTGAGTATCAGGTGCGCGTGGATCCCAACAAGCTGGTGTCGTACGGACTCAGCATCGGTCAGGTCGAGCAGCAGTTGGCCAACAACAACATCAATGCCGGCGGCAGCTTTGTGGAAGAAGGTCTCCAGCAGATGAATGTTCGCGCGCTCGGGCTTTTCAGCACTGTGCAAGACATCGAACAGACCGTTTTAAAAACCCAGAGCGGCACCGCGCTGCGCGTGAAGGACATCGCGGACGTGGTCCAAGGTCCAAAGATCCGGCTGGGCCACATGGCCAGAGCCAACCACATGGAGGACGGGCGCATTGTCGATGAGCCCGATGTCATTCAGGGCGCGGTGCTGATGCGCAAAGGCGCGGAAGAGCAACCCACGCTCGATGCCATCCACCAGAAAGTGGAACAGCTCAATAACGGCATTCTGCCTCCCGGCGTGAAGGTCGTTCCCATGCTGGACCGTAGCGATCTGCTTCGCTACACGACGCACACGGTAATGCACAACCTGGCGGAAGGAATGATCCTGGTCACGATCGTCCTCCTCCTCTTTCTCGGCAATGCTCGCGCCGCCTTCATTGTTGCGCTCACCATTCCGTTCTCTTTGCTTTTTGCCTCCATCTGGCTGGACTTGAGTAAAGTTCCCGCCAATCTTCTGTCGCTGGGTGCGCTGGACTTCGGGATGGTGGTGGACGGCGCCGTGGTCATGGTCGAAAACATCGTTCGTCACATGAGCCGCCGCCAAAGCAATGTCCCGGCTTCCGGGCGCGTCACGGCGATCATAAAGACCCCCGCCCAAGCCATCCGCGAGGCGGCGCATGAAGTGCAGCGGCCGGTGTTCTACGCGATCGCCATCATCATCACCGCCTACCTGCCGATCTTCACGCTGCAACGAGTGGAAGGCCGGCTGTTTAGGCCCATGGCCTTGACCGTTGCCTTCGCGCTGCTGGGCGCCCTGACCTTCTCGATTTTGATCGCACCGGTTTTGGCCAGCTTATTGTTTCGCGGTGGAGTTCGGGAGTGGCACAACCCAGTCATGGCTTTTCTGACGAAGCACTATCGAAAGCGGCTGCGCTGGTGTCTCGGGCATCGTGGACTTACGGTCCTCGTCGGTGTGGCGACGCTGGCGGCCAGCCTATTCCTCTGGTTCAGCGGAATCATTGGTTCGGAGTTTTTGCCTCATCTCGACGAAGGCGCCATCTGGGCGCGTGGCACCCTGGCGAATAGCACCAGTCTTACGGAAGGCGAGAAATTCACCACCAACTGCCGCTACGTTTTCGCGTCGTTCCCGGAAGTAAAGACGGTCGTATCGGAGGTGGGCCGGCCGGATGACGGAACCGATACCGGGGGATTCGGCAACACAGAGTATTTCGTCGACTTGAAGCCGCACGACCAATGGCGTCCAGTATTTCACAAGAACAAAGAGGAACTGATCGCCGCCATGGAACGCGCCCTGCAGAAATACCCGGGGGCGATCTGGAACTTCTCCCAGCCGATCGAAGACAACGTCGGAGAAACCCTTACTGGCACTAAGGGTTCACTCGCGTTCAAGATTTTCGGGGACGACCTGAAGATTCTCGAGGAAAAGGGCGAAGAAGTGACCAACGTCATGTCGGGCATCGCCGGCATGCATGACGTCAAGCTATTGCGCGATTTCGGCCAACCGAATCTTGACATAATCATCGACCGCAAGCAGGCGGCCCGTTTTGGAATCAATGTGGCCGACATACAAGACGCCGTACAGACGGCCGTGGGCGGGAACGCTGTGAGCCAAGTGCTCCAGGGTGAAGCGCGTTACGACGTGTTGGTGCGTTATCAGGAGCCCTACCGTAAAACCCAAGACGCCATCGCGAGAGTCCGGCTGCTTTCCCCCACCGGAGAGCGGGTGTCTCTGGCGCAGTTGGCGAAAGTCGAGGTCAAGGATGGCGCGTACGACATCTTCCGCGAAGGCAACGGCCGTTTCGTGGCCATCACCTTCAACGTGAGAGACCGGGACCTGGGGACGACGGTCGAAGAGGCGATCAAACAGATTGGTGAAAAAGTGAAGATGCCGCCGGGCTATACCGTCGGTTCGTCGGGCGAATACGAGAGCGAAAAACGCGCGGAAGCACGTTTGTTGCTTATCGTGCCCCTAACCATTCTCGTGATCTACATCATCCTCTACACCATGTTCAAGTCGGTGAAGTGGGCGCTTCTCATCCTCACCAACGTGGC
>JBEKFN010000126.1:0-10490 GCA_050013295.1 Terriglobales bacterium | reverse complement strand
AATCGCCGGTGTGCGAATCTGGTCAACGATTACCGGGTCAAGCGCTTTTCCGTGCAGCGCGTGCTCGATGGCGGCGGCTACGCCGCTTTCGGCGTTCGAGCGGGTAAGCGTCCAGCCCCGGGCGCGCAACTCTTCCGAGGCATTCCCCATGATAAACGGGTGGCCGGCAAAGGCAAGCATTTCAATGTCGTTATAGTTATCACCAACGGCCATGACCTGTTCGCGGTTGATGCCCCGGTAGTTGGCCCAGCGCTCCAGCGCGTGTCCCTTGGAACAGCCGGCGTTGAGCACATCGACAATCGAAAGATCGCGGCCGGGGTACTCGGTACGCAAAACTGTGATGGGCAGGCCGCAGCTTCCGAGGACTTGCAATACCCGTTGCATGTGCGCGACCGGGCCGCAGAACATGGCCTGCACGGGATCGCAGGTGAGCGCATCCTCGATCGGAACCACGAACTTGATGTATTGCATGTTCTTCTCCAGCCAGCGCTGGATGCTGCCTTCCAGATGGTCCAGACGCTCGAGCACAATGGTGCCCGTAGCATCGCCGTGAAGATCATTGCCGTCAAAGGTCAGAACCGTCTGACCGCGAAATTCCTGCATCACGCGGACAAGCTCGCGGCAGGTCGCCTCCGGGAGCAGGTCGCGATGGAAAGTTTCTCCGGCAAGCGACCGGGTGACGGCGCCATTCGAACTGATCAACCAGAGATCAATTCCCAGTTGTTGAGCGATGGGCAGGGCAAAAGTGTGGCGGCGTCCGGTGACCAGGATGATCTCGATGCCTTGGGCATGCACGCGCCGGAGCGTCGCAAGGTCGGTCTCGGAAATCTTGAATTCCGGACTGAGCAGGGTGCCGTCAATATCGATGGCGATGAGGCGGAGGCAAGCGGCGGGCACACTCAATTTTAGCATTGGACGGCTTTTGGACTGTCCCTCCGCAGCGGCCCTGTCGAACTGACCGCGTCAATAGGTGATTTATGAGCTAAATTGTAACTATGAAACTTAGATTCCTTCTTCTGTTCCTGACTTTGCTCCCGTTCTCTCTCCCGGCCCAGTCCGCGCCCGAAACCGGTAAGCCCTTCGTGGTCGAATACTATTACAAGGCCAAGTGGGGATACGCAGACGAGTTTCTGCAACTATTCAAGAAAAACCACTACCCGCTCCTGAAGAAACAAGTGGAGATGGGCCGCATCCTCAAAGTCTGGATGGACCAGCCGCGCTACCACACGACCGAAGACGGGCGCTGGGACTATCGCGTGACCATCGTGTTCAAGAACTCGACCGCCGCGAATGAGCCGTTCGACGAAGACGCGCTGAAGAAGCAGCTGTGGCCCGACCAGACTACCTATGCGAAGGAAGAGCAGCGTCGGTTTGAAATCCTCGCTGGCCATTGGGACTTGCCGATCAAGAACGTAGATCTGGACGGGAAATAACGGGCGGGGCGGTCGATATTAAGAAGGCTGCTGCACATGTGCATGTTCTTGCATATTGTGTGCGCTTCTGGCGACTTAGGCTGCCCTTTTGTTCTTACCAAAGCGATGTCTTTGCCAAACGAGTGCCCCGATAGGTGGGTCGGCTGCGCGCCGGTCCAAAATGTTTAAATAAAACACTCAATCTGCGTTAAGATGCTGTAGTTCTCGGTCGTAATAGGTTGCGTCCGAGACTCCCCCCACCTTGTGACATCTCGATAATCGAGAGGATAAGAACATGAGAAGAAGTAACCTCCCTCTAGCTGCCCTTGTGTGCGCGGCGGCGTTTTTGTTGTTTACCATCCCCGGACACGCGCAGCAATCGCTACAGGTATTACACAATCATGTTCGACCCGCAGTTGCCAGCGGGCAAGCCGCGCCCGTGGGTTTTCTTGCGCCCACCGAGCGCATGAACCTTGCCATCATGTTGCCGCTGCGCAACCAACCCGAACTTACTGCCTTGTTAGGCCGGCTCAATGACCCAACCAGCGCCGACTACGGCCATTTTCTCACCGTCTCTCAGTTCACCGAACAGTTCGGCCCCACTGTGCAGGATTACCAAGCCGTGGTCAATTTCGCCAAAGCCAATGGTTTTACCGTGACCAATACGCCTCCGAATCGCCTAATCGTAGATATCAACGGCTCGGTGGCGCAAATCGAAAAGGCTTTTCATGTGGTGATGACGGTCTATCGGCATACCACGGAAAACCGAACTTTCTATTCGCCGGATCGCGAGCCCTCGTTCGATCTGAACGTCCCCGTAAAACGCATCGCCGGTCTGAATAACTTCTCTATACCGCGTCCCATGCTAAAGAAACGTGCGGCGGCGTCTGCAATAAACAGCAACGCCACCGGCTCCGGCCCGCAGGGCGCCTACCGCCCGTCTGACATGCGGGCAGCCTACTACGGCTCCGGTTCCCTCACCGGCGCCGGCCAGTCCGTCGGCCTGCTGGAATTTGACGGCTACAAGCTCGCCGATGTCAATTCGGACATGGGCGGAGAGTCATACACCGTCCCCATCACCAACGTGCTGGTGGACGGCGCCAGCGCGGGCTCGGACGGCGACGATGGCGAACAGGCAATTGACATCGCGCAGGCGATTGGCATGGCCCCCGGCCTCACCTCGGTCCGCGTTTATATCGCCCCCCTCTCTTCTTCGATCGGTGACGTCGACATATTCAACAGAATGGCCACCGACAATAAATCCAAGCAACTGAGCTGCTCCTGGGGTTGGTCTCCGGATGATCCTTCCGACGACGATCCCATCTTCCAGGAATTTGCCGCGCAGGGCCAGAATCTTTTCGTCGCTTCCGGCGACTCTGGAAAATACACGGGGAATAACAATACCGACGAAAGCTATCCGGCGGAAAGCGTCTACGTCGTGGCGGTTGGAGGAACCGACTTGACCACGAATGGCGCGGGTGGCCCATGGGAAGCGGAAACGGCATGGTCCGACAGCAGCGGCGGTCCCGCTGACAACGGCTTCGCCATTCCGAGCTGGCAGGTAGGCGTGGCCAATGCCTCCAATGACGCTTCTTCGACCATACGCGACCTGCCCGACGTGGCCGCGGAAGCCAATTTCGACAACATCCTGTGCGACGACGGAACCTGTTACTACAACGAATATGGCGGCACCAGCTACGCGGCGCCGCGCTGGGCTGGCTACCTCGCGCTGGCCAATCAGCAGAACGTGACCAATCACGGCACGACTCTGGGCTATCTCAACCCGCTTATCTACCCCATCGCCTTCGGTGCCAGCTACGACAGTAACTTCCACGACATCACCAGCGGGAGTAACGGCTACCCCGCAGTAACTGGCTACGATATGGTGACGGGATGGGGAAGCCCGAACGGACCGGCCCTGATCAATACCCTGACTGGGGCTGCGACGCCAAGCTTCACGCTCTCGGATTCGCCCAGCAGTCTGACGATCACCCAGGGCGGCACCGGCGGCACCAGCACCATCACCGTGAACGACGTGAACGGATTCACCGGCGGTGTAACTCTTGCCGCATCCGGCTTGCCCAGCGGTGTAACCGCAGTGTTCGGCACGAACCCGACCACCGGGACCAGCGTGCTAACTCTGACGGCGAGCGCCACAGCCACAACCGGAACCGCGACGGTGACCATCACCGGAACCTCCGGCAGCCTGGTCGCAACTACTACGCTTGCCCTCACGGTCAATGCCGCGGCGACGCCGAATTTCACCATCGGCGCTTCGCCCGCTTCTCTGACCGTGAAGCAAGGCAGCAACGGAACCAGCACAATCACCATCACCAGCCAGAACAGTGTCAGTTCTGCAACCACGCTGAGCGCTGCCGGCCTGCCCACGGGCGTGACGGCGGCGTTCTCCACTAACCCAGTGACGCCGCCAGTGAACGGCAGCGCGACATCAGTGCTAACGCTAACCGCTTCCGCCACAGCGACCCTCGGAACCGCTACGGTAACCGTGACCGGAACTTCCGGCTCACTCAACCACAGCGCGACCATCGCCTTGACGGTGAGTTCGTCCTCGGGAGCGCAAACCGCAGTCTACAATTCCACGCTCAAGGCTCCGGAGTGCGCCACCGTCGGTACCTCGTGTGACTCAGGTCCGTCGCTGCTGCTGGGACGCGATCATCTGTCGGGCGGCACGGAACCCAATCAACCGAACACCATCAACAGTTCCTGCGCCGATGGCACCGGCGGAACCTTCCATTCCGACGAGTCCAACGACCGTATCGTAGTTACTTCCACCAGCGGTGGCCCGCTCACGCACGCCACCACCGCGACGGTCACGGCAACGGTGTGGGCCTGGAGCGGCTATACCTCGGACTCTCTCGACCTGTACTATGCGGCCAACGCCAACAGCCCCTCGTGGGTTTTCATCAAGACGATCAAGCCCACCAAGGCTGGAGCGCAGAGCTTGTCGGCCACGTTCACTCTTCCCACCGGCAGCCTGCAAGCTGTCCGTGCACAATTCCGCTATCTGGGAAAAGCGTCTTCGTGCACCACAGGCTCATACAACGATCACGACGACTTGATCTTTGCGGTGCAGTAAGAAAAGGCGGCGATCTGATCCTTTAACCAACCATTTCGAGCCGGCCCCACGCGGGGCCGGCTCGATGTTTCTGTGCCAGAAAACCAAAGATTTGTAAGAGGATCTCCGCAGTACAATTGGTTTTCTTTTGGCAGTTGTGCTAGAGAGGAAGAGGGCTGACTGAAATCTGCGTTGCTGATAATCGATGTTCAGGTCGGCCTGGTGAGGCTGATGCCGCCGGAACTGCAGGATCGTGTTTTGTCGAATATCACGGTTCTGCTGAGCCAGGCGCGCTCCTCTGGAATACCCGTCGTGTTCATCCAGCACGACGGTCCCAAGGGACATCCCATCGAAGCAGAGACCGCGGCGTGGGCGATCCATCCTTCGATTTCTTCGCTGCGTGAAGAGCCCGTCATCAGAAAGAAGGCGTCGGACTCGTTCTACGAGACCAGACTCGCAGAAGAACTTCAGGCGCGCAAAATCACCCATCTCATTATTGCCGGGGGAATGACCGAATACTGCATCGATACCACTTGCCGCCGTGCGGTTACGCTCGGCTACGATGTGACGTTGGCAGCCGACGCGCATCTCACACGCGATACTCCGGCGCTAACGTCCTCGCAGATCATTGAGCATCACAACCTCCTCCTCGACGGCTTTGCTGCCGGAGTTCATTCCATCAAAGTCACACCGACCAGCGAGATTTCTTTCTGAAACTTGCCCGCGCCCTTCGCGGAACACCCCAATGCGCGGTAGACGCCATTGAAGTGCTTTTCCTCCGGATTCAGGCGCGCGCGTTTGCAAAAAGCTTACCGGATACGAGAACATACTTAGTTTGCACAAGGAAGCAGCCAAAAATATGGCAAAGGTGAAAAAGTCCCCCACGAAGGAAGCGACTAAGGCGAGCGTCGAGATTAAGTCCAACGAAGCGAAATCCTCAAGTAAGACACACACCGGCGCCCGGCAAGGCCACGAGATCGAGCCCGCCAAAGGCAAGCTAGGCGTGATGATCCCCGGCATGGGCGCAGTCGCAACAACATTTGTGGCGGGCGTGGAAGCGGTACGCAAGGGAATCGCCCACCCCATCGGCTCGCTCACGCAGATGGGGACGATCCGTCTGGGGAAGCGCACCGATGGCCGCTCGCCGAAGGTCAAGGAATTCGTTCCTCTCGCCGGGCTCAATGATCTGGTCTTCACCGGCTGGGACATTTTCGAAGACAACATGTACGCGGCCGCCCGCAACGCCGGCGTGCTGGAGCGCGACCTGCTCGACAAAGTGAAGGGGAGGCTAAGCGCCATCCAGCCGATGAAGGCTGTCTTCGATCACAACTACGTCAAGAAGCTCGACGGGCCGAACGTGAAGAAGGGAAAAAACAAACTGGACCTCGCCGAGCAGCTTCGCCAGGACATCCGCGACTTTAAGAAGTCGAGCGGCGCCAGTCGGCTGATCACCATCTGGTGCGCATCGACCGAGACATTCATTGAGCCCAGCGCCGCTCACCAAAGCGTGGAGGCGCTCGAAAAAGGAATGAAAGAGAACGACGAAAACATCGCTCCGTCGATGGTCTATGCCTACGCCTCGCTCATGGAGGGCGTGCCCTTCGCCAACGGCGCGCCGAACCTGACCGTTGACATACCGGCGATGCTCGAACTCGCGCGTGCGCGCGAAGTGCCCATCTGCGGCAAGGATTACAAGACTGGCCAGACGCTGCTGAAGACCGTGCTGGCCCCCGCTTTCAAGGCGCGTCTGCTCGGGCTAAGCGGATGGTATTCGACCAACATCCTGGGCAACCGCGACGGCGAAGTGCTCGACGATCCCGGATCGTTCAAGACCAAAGAGGAATCGAAGCTGGGAGCGCTGGAGCACATTCTGCAGCCGGCCTTGTATCCCGAGCTCTACGGCAATATCTTCCACAAAGTCCGCATCAACTATTACCCGCCGCGCGGCGACAACAAAGAAGGCTGGGACAACATCGATATCTTCGGCTGGCTCGGCTATCCCATGCAGATCAAAGTGGACTTCCTGTGCCGCGACTCGATTCTGGCCGCGCCCATCGTGCTCGACCTGGTGCTCTTCCTCGATCTCGCGCAGCGCACGCCCGAGCTACGCCGCCTGGGCATTCAGGAGTGGCTAAGCTTCTACTTCAAGTCCCCGATGACCGCGCCGGGCCTGTATCCCGAGCACGATCTGTTCATCCAACTAATGAAGCTAAAAAACACGTTGCGGCACCTAAAGGGCGAAGAGCTGATCACGCACCTGGGGCTCGAATACTACGACTAGGGAGTGCTCGTGTGGTGACGGGCCTCTGGCCCGTCCAAGGTTGAAGAAAAAGCTCAACCCTGCGCCGCTGGTGCCGACCAATCAACCGGTAATCTTCGCCCTTCAACAAATGCAGCTAGATTCTGGAACACGGCCTTCCAAGCGTGAACGTGCCACGCACGTGCCTCGGCCCACCTTTCGCCCTCTAGCCAGCCGGTGTGGCTCACCCGGACGGTTGTCTGCTCGCCATTGGTCGCGAAGCTCACCGTTACGTGCGTGGGAGGCGGAGGCGGCACCGCGTTTTCGTTCATTACATCATCGTACATACTCGGGCCCCGCCATTGTTCTTTCTTGAGCCATTCGCGTCGTTCTTTCTCCGTCGGGGGACCGGACGTCTTCGTGAGAGCGATCCATTCTTCGAGCGACCGCCCGGTCTTCCCCGGCAGTTCCTCGATCCACTTTTGAACCATGGCAACGCCAGGATGAACGGTGCAGGGGCCGTGTGTTTTGTTGGCGGGAGGCTTTGGTATGAAAGACATTGGGGCGGCAGACATGGGACCCTCCTTGGCACTCGCTAATCCGCTCGACATGATACACAGTCCCGATGCCAGTTCGCGATAGAATCTTTCGATGCCTGACAAGAAGCACAAAGCTGGACGCTCCGAAACTGGACACGACACGCGCTTCATAAAACTGCAGAAGAACTACTGCTTCGCCTGCGGCAAGCACAACCCTGACGGCATGCGGCTGCGCTTCACCTACGACGAAGACCGCGACTGTTTCGTCTGCCGCTTCCGCTTGGGCAAGCGCTACACCGGACCGCCGGGACACTGCCACGGCGGCATTATCGCGACCATCCTCGACGAAGCCATGGGCAAAGTGAACAAACTGCGTCACGTGGTGGCGATGACTTCCGAGATGACCGTGAACTACCTGAAGCCGGTGCCGCTGAAAAAGCCGCTGCGCGTGGAATCGCGCGAGGTGAAGGTGGAGGGCCGAAAGCACATCAATATGGCCGAGATCCTGAACGAAAAAGGGGAAGTGCTGGCCCGCAGTCAAGGCTTGTTCATAGCCATCGATCCGCACAAAATGTTCGCAAGATTTGTGGACCGCTAATGTTCGTGTGGAGACGGCCTCGTGTGGGGACGGGCGCCCTCGCCCGTCCATGCTCGCGTAGGGACAGCCGCCCTCGGCTGTCCAAGCCGAGCGCAGCTCGGCAGTTTGCCAGCGGACACAGCAACTCCGGTCTAGCCATAATTCGCCGGGGGTACCGCGAATCGCAAACGGGCTGTAAAATTGAGACGAAGCCCAGGAGAGGGTAGACCCATGTCGCAAAACAACGGACACAACACCACCAGCCTCCGCCTGAAGACCGGCCTCGCCGAAATGCTAAAGGGCGGAGTGATCATGGACGTCACCACCGCGAAACAAGCGGAGATCGCCGAGCGCGCCGGAGCCGTAGCGGTGATGGCCCTGGAGCGCGTCCCGGCGCAAATCCGCGCCGAAGGCGGAGTAGCGCGCATGGCCTCGCCGAAGGTGATTCGCGAAATCATGGCGGTGGTCGATATTCCTGTCATGGCGAAGTGCCGCATAGGCCATTTCGCCGAGGCGCAGATCTTGCAGGAGCTGGGCGTCGATTACATCGACGAGTCCGAAGTGCTAACCCCCGCCGACGAAGCGCATCACGTGGATAAGCAGGCGTTCACAGTTCCATTCGTCTGCGGCGCCCGCAACCTGGGCGAAGCTTTAAGGCGCATAGCCGAAGGCGCGGCCATGATCCGCACCAAGGGTGAAGCTGGCACCGGAGACGTAGTCCACGCCGTCCGCCACATTCGCCAGATCGTGCAGGAGATGAGAATCCTAACCGTGCTCGGCGAAGAAGAACTCTACGCGAAAGCCAAGGAGCACGGAGCGCCCTACGAACTAGTAAAGATGGTGGCGCGAGACGGCAAGCTGCCCGTGCCGAATTTCTCAGCCGGAGGAATCGCGACTCCAGCCGACGCCTCGCTAGTAATGCAACTCGGAGCCGAAGCAGTATTCGTAGGCTCAGGCATCTTCATGAAGAACTCAACCGAATTCGCCGACCCCGCCGAAGCCGAGAAGCGCGCGAAAGCGATTGTCCAGGCAGCGACGCACTACAAAGACCCTAAAGTGTTACTTGAAGTCAGCGAGGATCTGGCAGGAGCCATGAAGGGGCTGGCCGTGTCCACGCTGGATGAGGCGCACCTGCTGCAGACGCGGGGATGGTAGCAGAATGTTCGCCACCAGGGACGGCGAGGCACGCTGGACGAAAGCGCATGCGCACGCGGATTCAGTTTATACGGCAGCGCTCGACTGAACTACGAACGAGTTCCGGAAGCGCCTAGCCGCGATACGCTCGCAGTGGGCGGCCGACGGTATGGCGATCTCCGGTGGAATGGCGATGACAATCGCCGAGCAACACGGGAAGCGAGTCGACGAACTCCTTCAAGCTAGAGTCGAAGGCCTCCTCGAAGGCTGTGAACTTCACAACGTCCCATTGGATGACGAAATCGTCTCCAGCATGATCGCAGACGTTATGAACCTCAAGGAATCGCTGATCAACGACGCGCAGAAAGGGGCGGACAATACCACTGATCTGGCAATGGGGCTCGTGAAAAGGGATCAGTTTGGTCAGCTAGTTCGAGGCGAGTCCAAGCTCCAACTTTATTGGTGAAATTCAAAAGCCCCGCTAGTCAGGCGGGGCTCGGCAAAATTGCCAGTCGGTACGCTACCTTTCAGACACAATATATCAGGCCGAGCTGCCACTGTCAATCCTTGACAATCCTTGCCAATCCCACTATTCTGGCATTAGAATTCGCCGGAGAACGCTATGCCCCTCAACGTCAACTTGACCCCGCGCTTGGAGGAACTGGTTCGCCGCAAGGTGTCCTCCGGGCGCTACAACTCGGCCAGCGAAGTCGTGCGCGAGGCGCTGCGCATCATGGAAGCGCACGACGAGTTGCAGTCGCTCAAACTGGAACAGTTGCGCCGCGACATCCGTGACGGTTTGGACAGCGGACCCGCCCGGCCTTGGAGCGTGGCGGAAATGAAACGCGAAGGCCGCAAGCGCCTCGCTTCCCGGCGCTCCTCAGCTAAGTAGATGCCCACAGTTGTCGTGCGCCCGCGCGCCCTGGACGATCTCGCGGAGATATGGGCCTACATCGCTGAGAACAGCCCTGATCGAGCAGACGCTTTTGTCGATCTCGTAAATAGCAAGTTCCAAGCTCTGTCGCGTAGGCCCGGTTTGGGCCGACGCCGGCCAGAGCTAGCGCCAAACATCCGCAGCCTCACCGTCGGCCGCTACGTGGTGTTCTACCAGCCACTTTTTCGTGGGATCGAAGTCGTTCGCGTCCTTCATGGTTCACGCGACATCGAGTCAATATTTGAGAACGAGGAGTAGTCAAGTCGCCCGAGCGCGGTACGGTGGCCGAGTGTCACACCAAACGTCACAATCAACTTGTGATCCCCCTCACAGACGTCCAGCTCGCCCAATGCAATAATCCTCAAAGAATGTCGCGGCGAGAAGTGTCTCCGTCTCCAGAGACGCCGAAGACGCATCTCGCAAAAGGCACATAGGTACTCCTTGATAACTTATTGTTGGCGCGACCGAGATGCCCGAATCCCGCCCAAATCGGGACGAAACGGAGGATTTCGCACCTAACTCCTTATTCCGGAATATTTTCCATATAACCCCTTTGCGCTCTAGATTTTGAAAATTTTC
>JBEKFN010000125.1:0-10671 GCA_050013295.1 Terriglobales bacterium | reverse complement strand
CTACCAGCCCGGCCCAACCTCGACGGATGCCAATCACCTGGCAACCCTCGCGCAGCGCGCGGATGGTTACGGCGCGAATGGCGGGGTTCAGGCCGGGCACGTCGCCGCCACCGGTTAGGATTCCGATTACACCCTTTTTTGTTTTCACGTTTGCCGCCTTGTGTTAGCAGATATCGCGTTCGCTGATGTCGCGTTCGCAGATGTTGGGTCGTTTCCGCTCTCATCCTATTCGCCGCTGTCGTTGGCGGCAATGAACAAGGCACCGAACAGGTCAGGTAATACCTCCCCGGCTTTCCCCAAATGGCACTCCGCGAACGAGGATGCGTTCGCAGGCCGCTCCGGGCCGACGTAGATTGTCCGCGCACGAGCGGCGACGTGAGCAACAAAGCTGGCCGCGGGCTCGACCACGCCTGACGTTCCGGTAGCTACAAACAGGGTGCAGGCGGCGAGTGCCGCATAGACTCGATCCAATTCAAACGGCACTTCGCCGAACCAGCAGATGTGCGGACGAATCAAACCGCCGCATTCACAGCGGGGAACTTCGGCTGGCGGCTCGTAGAGATTGGTGTCGTCAAATGGAGGGCGGCGGCAAGTGTCGCAGCGGCTCTTGAAAAGCTCTCCGTGCATGTGGACGACGTTCTTCGAACCCGCCTGCTCGTGAAGGTTGTCGACGTTTTGGGTGCAGACGAAAAGACGGTCGCGCAAGGTGTTTTCAAGTTTGGCAAGGGCAAAGTGTGCGGGATTCGGTTTGGTTGCCGAAGCCACGCGGCGACGCATGGAATAGAACTCCCACACCATCCGGGGATCGCGGCGCCAAGCTGCGGGCGAGGCGACCTCCTCGATCCGGTAATTCCGCCAGAGGCCACCCACGCCACGGAAGGTTGGAATGACGCTCTCCGCGCTTACTCCAGCCCCGGCAAGAATGAATACACGATCGGAGGAAGAAAAGGTGAGCATTTACGAAAAGTGTACGCTGGAGTTCAGGGGCTCGGAATGCTTCCTAAGCCCGCCTATTTGCCAAAAGGCAGATCGGTTTGATTTTCCTCCTTTCTTGCGGCCGAGGTTTCCTTATAATTAGCGAAAGGTAATCTTCCCCGGGGTCGAATTGTTTCAGCGGAGTTGACACCATGCCCTTCGAATTTGTGATTAACGGGCACTCCACTCGCGTGGACGTGCCCGCCGACATGCCTCTGTTGTGGGTGATCCGCGACGTTCTGAATCTGCGCGGCACGAAGTATGGGTGCGGTATGGCGCTGTGCGGCGTCTGCACGGTGCACATTGACGGCCAAGCCACGCGGTCATGCGTCACCGATGTTTCGAGCGTTGCAGGCAAGAAGATTACGACTATCGAGGGGCTCTCTCCGGATGGGTCGCACCCGGCGCAGGTGGCATGGCAGGAGATCGATGTGCCGCAGTGCGGCTACTGCCAGTCAGGACAGATCATGTCGGCGGCGGCGCTGCTGGCGAAGATTCCGCAGCCGACCAATGCCCAGATTGACGACGCGATGGAAGGGAACTTGTGCCGCTGCGGAACTTACCTTCGCATTCGCGAGGCGATTCACCGGGCGGCGGCAATGTCTGGCGGGGGAGCCAACAAGGCTGCGGCAGCCGCATCTTCGCAAAACCGCCGATGAGATGAAATAAGGAGGCGCGCCATGGAACCTCTTCTGGAAGCTGTTCGGGGATCTGTTCAGGGATCTGTTCAGATTGACCGTCGCTCATTTCTTCGCGTCACTGCTATGGCGGGCGGCGGCCTGGTCCTCAGTCTGTACCTCGACCCGTTTCTGCCGGGACAAGGGGCGGCTCCGGCTCCGCCGCTCTCGCCCAGTGCTTTCGTTCGGATCGCAACCGATGGAACCGTGACTATCATGGCGAAGAACCCCGAGGTTGGACAAGGCGTGAAGACGATGCTGCCCATGCTGATCGCGGAAGAACTGGATGTGGACTGGAAGGATGTAAAGATCGAGCAGGCCGATGTGGATGAATCTAAGTATGGCTTGCAGTTTGCCGGAGGCAGCCGCGCGACTCCGCTGCATTGGGATCCGTTGCGGCGCGTGGGAGCAGCCGCGCGGCAGATGCTGGTTACCGCGGCAGCGCAATCGTGGAACGTGGCGGAAGCGGAATGCACCACGTCTTCCGGGCGCGTCTACAACACGCCGAAGCGTTCACTCGGTTACGGCGAAGTGGCGGCCAAAGCTGCCAGCCTGACGCCGCCCGATCTCAAAGCGGTGCGGCTGAAGGATCCGAAGGATTACAAAATCATCGGGCAGCCGATCCCGGGAGTAGATAACCATGCGATCGTGACGGGCAAGCCGATCTACGGAATTGATTTCACCGTTCCCGACATGTTGTGGGCGGTGTTTGAGAAGTGTCCCGTATTCGGCGGCAAGGTGGTAAGCGCCAATCTCGACATCGTCAAGGCCCTGCCCGGAGTGCGCCATGCCTTTGTGGTTGCGGGCGACGGCGACCCGATGAGCCTGAGCAGCGGCGTGGCAATCGTCGCCGACAACTGGTGGGCGGCGCGCACGGCGCGAGAGAAACTCGAGGTCAAGTGGAACGAGGGAGCGACCGCCAGCCAGAGCAGCGAAGGGTTTGCGCGGCAGGCGGAGGAATTGTCGAAGCACGCTCCGGCGCGCACGCTGCGTAAAGATGGCGACGTGGATGCCGCGCTAAAGGACGCGGTCAAAGTGGTGGAGGCGTCGTACTTCTATCCGTTCCTGGCGCACGCGCCCATGGAGCCACAGAACTGCACGGCCCGATACAAGGATGGCAAGCTGGAGATGTGGGCTCCGTCGCAGACTCCGCAGCGAGGTCTGCCGATCGTGTCGAAGGCGCTCGGCATCCCGGCCAGTGACATTACCATTCACTTGCCACGCATCGGCGGCGGATTCGGGCGGCGTCTGAACGACGATTACATGGCTGAGGCCGCTTGGATTGCCAAGTACATCGGCGGTCCGGTGAAGCTGCTGTGGACGCGCGAAGATGACATGCACCATGATTTTTATCGTCCGGCCGGATTCCATTTCCTGAAAGGCGGCGTCGATGCAGCGGGCAAGGTGGTGGCGTGGCGCAATCACTTTGTGACCTTTGGTGAAGGCGAGCACTTTGCTCCAGCGGCCGGGATCGGGGAAGATGAATTTCCGGCACGCTTCATCCCGAATTACGCGCTGCACACTTCGGTGATGCCGTTGGGAGTGCCGACGGGCGCGCTGCGTGCGCCGGGCAGCAACGGGATCGCGTTTGTCATGCAATCGTTTCTTGACGAACTGGCCCACGCCGCGGGCAAAGACCCGCTGCAATTCCGGTTGTCGCTGCTCGAAGCGGTGCCGTTGCCTTTTTCGGCGGGAAACCAGGCAGCGGCGCCCGCGACTCTATTCAACGCCCAGCGCATGCGGGGAGTGCTCGAACTGGTGCGCGACAAATCCGGCTGGGGCGCACGCAAGCTTGGGAAGAGTGCGGGGTTGGGAGTGGCCTTCCACTTCAGCCATCTGGGCTATTTTGCCGAAGTGGCGGAAGTTCACGTTGACGAGAAGAATCGGGTGAAGGTCAGCAAGGTGTGGGTTGCCGCCGATATTGGTAGCCAGGTGATCAACCCGAGCAACGCGCTGAATCAAGCGCAGGGCTCGGTGATCGACGGACTGAGTCACCTGATGGGATACGAAATCACCATCGATCGCGGCCGGGTGCAGCAGAGCAACTACGACGACTATCCGCCGGTGCGGATCTCGCAGGCTCCGCCGGAGATTGAAGTGCACTTCCGCAAGACGGAGTTCTCGCCGACCGGACTGGGCGAGCCCGCGCTTCCGCCGGTTTTGCCGGCCGTGTGCAATGCCATTTTTGCCGCGACCGGAAAGAGGATTCGCAGGTTGCCGCTGGCAAAGAACGGGCTAAGTTGGGCCTAGGGCGGGCTTCATTTCATAAAGAATCAATCGCGCCACAGAGCGCGGGTCAAGACCGATTTTGGGCAGGGCACGGTTTCAACCGTGCCGTTCAGCGCCTGGAAGAATGCGGGCTTTAGCCCCTGAGGGACGCGCCCTGCGAACTGGCTATTCCCACGCAGCAGTATCCAGCAGCTTTCCGGTCCTCAAGTAGTGATTGATCGCCTGTTCCCAGCTTTGCATTTTGTGACCGAACCAATCCTGGCTATAGCGGTCCACCTCTCGGTTACCGGCGTCCGACAGCCCGGTGTAGGAGTAGCAGATGCGCGCGTTGGTCGTACCTTGCGAGTTGCCGACGAGCGAGATTCTGATCCGCGCCGCCACCAACCCCGGATTCACCCAGACAAAGGCGACTCGAAATACAGCGGGATCGTAGTCGGTGACAATCCAGATTGTCTCCGAGCCATTCTCGTTCGGGGTTGCGAACACGCAGCCGGCTTCCGCGACTCCGGAAAGGGAATAGATCATCCGGTATTGCCATCCGGGAACCCAGTCGGTTTCTCGCACCGGACATAACAGCGGAAAAACCGCCGCCGGCGGGGCGGCATTGGTTTGCGTGTATTCGTGAGTGACGCGGTTTCCTCGAAATTCAGTCATCATTTCCTCCAAAGAAAATGGCCCGCGCCAGAAAGCGCGAGCCGGGCTTCGTCGCAATAGAAAAAGGCCGGACTCAAATCCGGCCCTTAGTCACAAATTCATGATCTCACACCCGATGCCGGCTTGCAATGGCCAGCCTGGCATAGTCCCTTTTTAGCACGGAGTCCGGCATTCTCATCCCAATCTGGTTACATCAAGCATCAAAGTTCGCAGAGCCAGATTCGAGAAGCGAGAGAAGGCCCTGGGGTGAGTGGCAGCGAGGGTTTGGGCTGCAACCGGCGCTTCGGCTTCCGCGCAAAAGGCGCGGGAATGGATCACCTTTGGTGATCTTGGATACGGAGTACGGGAAAGGATAAAGTTATTCATGGCCCTCCGTTTCAAATCTGGACTGATGGTTTTTGCGTTTGTCACTCTGGGTTGGACGTCGTCCTGCTTAGGACAGACGCCTCAGCAAACGCCTGTGCCTGATCCGGGACATGGTCCCCAACAGCGGGGGCCAGCCTCGACCGGCGAGGAACTGCCCGGTCAGCGGTTGCCCGGAAGCATCAGCGGAACGGTTTCTGATCAAAGCGGAGCTCTCGTCGCCGGAGCCCGGGTGAGGCTTACTCGGGAAGATCAATCCCTAAACCAAGAGGCGCTATCAGACGACGATGGGCAATTCTCCTTTGCCAACATCGCTCCCGGACCTTTCCAGCTCATAATTACGTCGGGGGGCTTCGCGACACAAACATCCTCGGGAATGCTCGGTTCGGGGGAGAACTACATTGTCACGCAGATCGCGTTGGAGATTGCTGCCGATAGCACTGAGGTGCGGGTCGAAGTCTCACAGACCGAAGTGGCAGAAGAGGAGATCAAGGTTGAAGAGAAGCAGCGTGTGCTTGGCGTCATTCCAAATTTCTATGTCAGCTATGTCCCCAATGCAGTTCCCCTCACCTCGAAGCAAAAGTTCAAGCTTGCCTGGAAGACGATAGTGGATCCGGTCACGTTCGCATGGACTGGGGCCGTTGCCGGAGTTGAGCAGGCGCAAAATGATTTCAGTGGATATGGGCAAGGCGCACAAGGTTACGCAAAGCGCTACGGCGCCGCCTATGCCGACGGCGTTACGGGCACGTTCATCGGAAGCGCCATACTGCCATCGCTCCTGAAACAAGATCCCCGCTATTTCTACAAGGGAACCGGTAGCAAGCGATCACGAATTCTGTATGCGATCGCCAATGCAGTTATCTGCAAGGGCGACAATGGACACTGGCAGGCAAATTACTCAAGTATCATCGGAGGCCTGGCGGCGGGCGGCATCTCGAATCTCTACTATCCAGCGCGAAATCGCAATGGAGCGGGATTAACGTTCGAAACGGCACTAATCGGGACTGGCGCAACTGCCGCCACCAATCTGTTTCAAGAATTTATCGTCCGGAAGTTTACACCGAAAGTTGCTAACAACGGCCCGGCCAAACCCTAAGCTTGCGAAGAGAGCCGAGGCGCGCGCATGCAATGGAGAGCCGGGCATCGCCGCCACCACCGATCACTCGTATCGCAAGGCCTCAACGGGATCCAGGTTCGCGGCGCGTGACGCGGGAATCATTGCGCTCAGTACGCCTACGAGCAGCAAGACTACGGTTGAAATCATGACGGTGAAGAAAGAAATTCTGAGGTGGATGTCGGCTTTGCCGGAGTCGTCCTCGAACAGGGGGCCCATCAGCGGAAGGGTTCCGACGGCAACTGCAACCAGGTATGACACCACAATTCCGATGGCGCCGCCGAGCAGCATGATGAGCAGCGTCTCCGCCAGAAACTGCGCCTTGATGTGCCATTTGCGCGCGCCCAGAGCGCGCCGCAAGCCGATTTCCCGAATGCGCTCATCGACCGAAACGAGCATGATGTTCATGACGCCGACGCCGCCGATTCCGAGCGTCAGAATGCCGATGAAGATGAGGAGGACTTGCAGACCGATGGTGATGCCGTTGATGACCGGCCGGAACTCCTCGCGGCCGAACATCTGTATGGCTTTCTTGTCGGTGGGCGAGAATTGCTGGCGGGTGGCGATGGCGGCCAGAACCTGCGCCTCCGCGCGCTGTTCGAACTGCGGCGCAATGGGTTCAAACACCAGGACATTGGCGTATTTCGCGTTCCAAAGATCGTTGGCGGCAGAGTAGGGAATCCAGGTCGACTCGTCGTCGCTGGAAAAGTAGTTGCTAAGCTGGATCTTCCGATCCATGGTGCCGATCACGGTAAACCGCACTCCCGCAATTTCGACTGTTTCGCCCACGGCGGGGCGCCCGCCGAACAACTGCTCGCGCACGCGCGCGCCCAGGAATACCACGCGGCGACGTTCGAGTTCGTCGAGCGAGTTGATCCAGCGGCCCTCCGACGGCTGTTCGTTGCGCATATCGCCGTATTCCGGGCAAACGCCGCGCACGGGCGCAGTGCCGACCATGCGGTTTCCGTAGGCTACGCCAGGACGGCGTACGGTCTCGAGACAGGCGTGGCGTACATAGTTGGCGGTTTCCTTGATCATGTCGAGGTCGGCTTGCTCGAAGACGACTTTCTTGCCGGCGCGCTGGCCCCCGGGCTGTTCGCTGGTCTGCAGCGGCCAGCAGATGACTGCGCCTTTGCCGAAGGCATCGAAGCCACTGACCAGGATCTCGCGGAAGCTGCCGCCATATGCGATGAGCAGCGTGACCGTGGCGATTCCCCACACGATGCCAAGCATGGTAAGCGCGCTGCGAGTGCGGTTACGCCGCAGCGCCCTCCAGGCTTCGTTCAAGACCTGATAAATCATGCCCATGCTAGCCACCTGCCTCATGACGCAAGGCTTCAATGGGATCGATGGCGGCGGCGCGGCGGGCCGGATACAAGGCCGACAGGATGGCGATGGTTCCGAGAACCGCCATGGCCACGGCACCCGTTTGCCAGGTGGGCAACAGGCCAGCGAAAAAGTCCGGCATCGGCAGCAGGTCGACCAACGCACATAGGCCGAACGCGATAAGCAGACCCGCGCCACCGCTGATCAGCGCGACCAGGAGTGCTTCCAGAAAGAACTGCCGCAGGATGCTGTGCGCCGGAGCCCCGATGGCTTTTCGCACTCCGATTTCGCGCGTGCGCTCTTGAACCGCCACCAGCATAACGTTCATGACACCGAGGCCACCGAGAAACAGAGTTACGATTCCGACCGCGCCGAGAAAGTACTTCATGCCATCGGTCATGGTGCGGAAGGCTTTTGCTTCCTGGATGGTGTCCCAGATGGGGCAGGCTTCTTTGTCACTGGGATCGAAGTCGTGCAATCTTCCCAGCACTCGTCGGATCTCTCCCTTGCAAGCTTCGTGATGTTCAACAGAGCGGGGAACGACTAACAACTGGTCGAAAGTTTCGGGCGTACCCGGGGGCTTGTCGGGAAAGTCATGCCGCATGGCTGGGAAAGGGATGAAGATTTTGTTGATGTCCCACCCGTCGTAGCTGGAGTCCTGTTTCTTGGACGACATCACGCCGATAACTGTGAAGGGAATGTCGTTGAGGTAGACGAACTGCCCGAGGGGTGGACGACTGCCGAACAACTGTTTTTTCGCGTCGGATCCGAGGAAGGCGACGCGACGGCTTTCGGTGATGTCACTCTGATCGTAAAAGCGGCCCTCGCTGATGCCGAGGCTGCGAATCTCGGCAAACTCCGGGGTCGAGCCGGTTACCGTGAACGCAGCCGCATTGTAAGCGGTGTGCGAACGCACCGTGTCCTGTTCAAGTTCCGGGATCACGTACTGACAATCGGGTGCCTCCTCCTGAAGATGAGAGATGTCGGAATCAACCCAATGCACCAAGCGTCCCGCGCGCGTGCCGCCAGCCTGCAGGCTGGTGCGGCCATGGAAGACAATCATGAGGTCGCGGCCCAGGGTCTCGGCCTGCTTGGCTTGGCCGACGCGCAGGCCCTCGCCGGCGGCGACCATTAAGACGATCGAGACCACCCCCCAGGCAATGCCAAACATGGTCAGCACGGTACGTACGCGGTGCGCCCAGAGGGTGCGGAACACATCCTGGATGAGGTCGCGAAATGACATCAACAGGTTCGACGCGGCTCGACCGAAAATGAAAGCGCGGACGAGCGTCCTGCTTTGATGTACGTGGAATGGAGATGTTTTGTTCCAGCGACGACGGGTTGAGACCAGTTGCGTCTGAGCTCAGCCCAGCAGGTGCAAAGATCCGGGGTTGCGGAAACCGGGAAAGACGCGCTCCGGCCGCGGATTACCCAGTTGCCGCGCCACTGCCTCGGCCATCACCTGGCGGAAGTCCGTGGTCAGCGCGAGGTCGCGCTGTTCATAGAGTTGTTCGTTGGCCAGCCCCGGCCAGCGCCCGTACACTTTCCCGCCGTGCACCGCGCCGCCCATTACGAACATCACGTTGGCGTGGCCGTGGTCGGTGCCGCGGGTTCCGTTCTCGCGCGCGGTGCGGCCAAATTCGCTCATCGTCACCACCACGGTTTCCGCCGCCAGCGCTCCCAGATCTTGCCAGAAGGCGGCCAGCGAGCCGCTGAACTCCTTCAGCAGCCTTCCAAGCTGTCCCTCGCTTGCGCCTTCGTTCACATGATGGTCCCAGCCGCCGATGTCTGTGAACGCCACTTGCACGCCAAGGTTGGCCTTCACCAGTTGCGCCGTCTGCTTCAGCGCGTCTCCAAATCGCCCTTTCGGATAAACCACACCGGCCGCCGGACGATACTTCGCGGGGTCGGCGGCCTTCAGCATCTTCACCGCGTCAAAAGTTTCCCGCGCCGTGCCGTGCAGCACTGCATCCACGCTCGCGGCGTACATGGACTCAAAAGTATTCGCCAGCGGCTGCGCCTGCGGATTGCGCGGCGCCACGCCAAAGTCATTCACGTTGCCCACGGCCAGCGCCGGAGCCTGTCCGCTCAACATTCGTGGCAGGGCCGTGCCCAGCGCCACGGCGCGGAACGCCGCGTCTTTCTGCGGATCGCCAGTGGCCACCAGCGCGCGATTCAGCCAGCCATCCTCGGTGCTCTTTACTCCTGGCGTGCCGCTTTCCATAAAGTCCTGGGCGTCAAAGTGCGAGCGCGTCGGGTCGGGCGATCCGGCGGCATGCACAATCGCAAGCTGCCTTGCATCCCACAAGGGTTTCAGTGCGCTCATCGCAGGATGCAGCCCGAAGAATCCGTCGAGATCGATCACGTCGCGCTGGGGAATAGCAATCGTCGGACGCATTGCGTAGTATTCCGCTTCGCCGTGCGGCACCACGATGTTCAGCCCGTCGGCCGCGCCGCGCTGGAAGATCACCACCAGCCGCCGGTATGGCTGTGCCGCGTCGGCGCCCATCGCCGCGCGCGCCAGGAACGTCGGCACCGCCGCCATGCCCACCACGCTCATGGCTCCGCCCTTCAAGAAAACTCGCCGCGTGATTCCCATCGCCTGTCTCCTAGCGCCGTTGAAATTCCGGCGAGCCCAGAATCAATCCAGCCACCGCGCCCTGGTTTACCGGCTTCGGCGGATCGTCCAGCTTGCGCCCCGTCACCAGCGGATCGCTCAACTGTTTGGCAATCGTTTCGTGCGTCTGCGCCGAGACTGCTCCGGCCAGCAGCACCTGCTCCAGCGTGCGCTGCACCTCTTCGGCCTGCGTTTCGGCCTGGGCTTCGTGGTTAGTGCCGTTGCCCGCCAGCTTCGCGGCGTCCATCTTTACTCCCGCCAGCTTGCCCGTGCCCAGCCGCAGCGCAAAGTTCATACGGTTCAGCAGTGCCCCGGAGTTCACCCAGCTCTCCGCATGCATCGAGTATCCCGTCGGCGGCTGTGCCCCGTAGAGCGGCATTCCCATGCGGTTCAGCGCATCGCTCACGCTCTGCGTGCGCGTCAGCTCGGCGTCCGTCGCCCGCAGCGCCGACACCGTAAACTCCAGCGGCGTCTTCACCTTGGCGCGATAGTCCTTGACGTCCCAGAACTCCGGCGCGCCGAGCATGGTGCCGAGCACCGCCTTGATGTCTCCATCGCTTTCGAGAAACGTCCTGGCCATCGCATCCACCAGCGCCGGAGGGGGCGTGTCGCTCACAAAGCGCTGCGCCAGTTTGGTGGAGATGAAGCGCGCTGTGGCCGGCTCATGCGCCAGCATCTTCAGCGCGTCCTCACCCTCGCGTTGCCCGTCCTCGTGC
>JBEKFN010000124.1:0-10740 GCA_050013295.1 Terriglobales bacterium | reverse complement strand
CCAAAGAACCGGACGGCGCGTTCGCCCGTCCGGAACTTACCCCTAGCTTCGGGTGGGGGAGGTTGTTGTTCCACAAACTGAACTTGCCACCCCAAACCCGTTCATAGCGCGATCACAAAACTGACTGTGGCGCCATCAGACGCAGCAGGTTATGTATGCCGTCGATCAGCTGGATGACGGCCGAGTAGCTCACCGTATTCCGGAAGAACCTTCTGCGACCGCACTGTAAATCCACAACGTCTTGGTCCGCGGAGTCTCGCTGCCGGGCTTCCGGTCAAAGAACACGGCGTTGGCTTTGACGCAGGTAACCTGAGTAACATGCGCGGGGCGAGAGCCGGAGTTACTATGGGCCAATCTGGAGCAGGAACGATCGACTCTGGACACTATCCACATGGACGAAACACAAGCGCATCTGGAACCTAGTGCATCGGAATTGCTGGCCAAGTATCTGCGGCGGCCGAGCGTTCTGCTGCCCTTGCTTGGGTTGGTCACTTTTGTGGTTTACAGCGGCTCGCTGTCTTTCGACTTTGTCTGGGATGACTGGCCGCAGATTGTAAACAGTCCGATCATCCGGACATGGAGCAATCTGCCGCGGGCGTTCGGAAGTGACCTGTGGTATCACGTGGCGCGACACCAGGTATATTACCGGCCGCTGTTCGTGGCGTGGTCGATGCTGAATTACGCATTGTTCGGATTGCGGCCCTGGGGATGGCACCTGGGAGCGGTCCTATTGCACGTGGGCGCGGTGGCAGCAGTGTTTTGGCTGGCGCGACGGCTGGGATTGGAATACTGGACGGCGGCGCTGGCGGCGCTGATTTTTGCGCTGCATCCGATTCACATTGAGCCAGTCACATGGATTTCGGCAGCTTCGGACACGATGGTAACGATGCTCGCCGCGCTGGCGTTTGCGGCATTTCTTAAGGGGCGCGATACGGCGCGCAATCCCGAGCGTAACTCCGAGCGACAGAAGAGAACGGCATGGTGGATCGCGTCGCTGGCGCTGCTCGCGTGCGCGCTACTGACGAAGGAAATGGCGGTAGTGTTTTCGGCGCTCGTGGGAATCTACGCGTGGCTGCATCCAGCGGAAAAGAGGGCATCGCCGGGGCGGAGAGTTCTTGGGGCGGCGACGGAGGCGGCTCCGTACGTGGTCGTGACGCTGGCTTACGTGCTGCTGCGAAAGCACGCGCTGCTGCACGCCACGGGGCAGTTTGATCCGAGTCACGGGATGCTGGACGTGGCGCGGACTTTGCCACTGGTACTGTCGATTTATCTGCGACAGTTGCTCGTTCCGGTGGGCATCACGGGGCTCTATTACACACCCTATGTTACGAGCGCAATCCTCAGTCAAGTGGTGGCGCCGGTGTTGGTGCTGGGGGCGGCGCTGGTTGGGTTGTGGTATTGGAATCGGCGCGAAGGGAACTCTACCGTCGCGTTTGCGGGCTTGTGGCTGCTGGTTGGGCTGGCGCCAGCGCTGTATTTGCGAAACTTTAGCAACGGCGATTTTGTGCGCGACCGTTACATGTATTTGCCATCGATCGGGTTTGCGATTCTGGCGGCATTGGGGCTGCGGCGATTGCCGTCCATCAAGCGATGGAATGCTCAGGCCGTGCAGGGGTGCGCGGTGCTCGTGCTGTGCGGTGGTTATGTGTGTGCATCGATTACACAGCAAGGGTACTGGGGAGACGATCTGCTGCTGCTGGTGCGCGGGCAATCTCTATATCCGGGGAATCCGTCTACGATGGCCGGGCTGGCGAAGGAGTACAGCCAGCGGGGTGCGCATGATCGCGCGATTGAACTGGCGGAGTCGGTCGTGAGGGATTATCCGGAGTATGGCTATGGGCCGCTGGCGCTGGCGGAATCGTATATCCGCGCCGGCCGATTCGAGGAAGGCCGCGCGTGGCTGGAGCGGGTGAATCCGGACTATGCGGAGTCGGAGATGGGGATGGCGGCTGTGGCCGGGTTGTATGGACAAATGGGCGACTATGAGCGGGCGCTTGCGCTTTGCTCGGAGATTCTGGAGAAGGAACCGGGTCTTTATTCCGCGGTCTACGACTGCGGCAATATTCACTTGATGAACGGCCAGTACCGGGAGGCGGAACAATTGCTGTCGCGCGCGGTGCAGCTAGTGCCGGAGCAAGCGGCTCCCAAACATTTTCTGGGGCGCGCACTTCTGCAAGATGGACGGCGTGCGGAGGCGCAACCTTACCTGCTGCAGGCGGTGGCCATGGACCCGAAGGTTTGGGACTACCACTACTGGCTGGCAGAGTCATTGGAAGAAAGCGGGAATATATCCGCTGCGCGGACGGAGTATCGGCAAGCATTGCAACTGAATCCGGACAGTAAAGAAGCAAAGATACGGCTGGCGGCGCTGGAGGCAAAGTGAGCAAGCAGATCGAAAACAACCAGATCCAAGGTCACCAGATTGAAAACCAGTCCCGCAGCACACCAAGGCAAACGCTTCCGAGTGTTGAAGTAAGGGTTCGGGAGGCGGACTCTGACAAGCCAGCAACAACTGCCTCGGAAGCCAGGCTGGCGATGTTTTCAAGGAATGACTCGCCGGCTCGCCTACTCGTTCTCTGCCTTGTAATGGTCATTGCCGGAACGTACGTGGGCGTCCGAGTGAATCAGAGCTGGATTGCAGTCGATGATGGAGTTCTCGCCCAGAGTGCTCTGCGCGTTCTTCAAGGCCAGCTTCCACATAGTGACTTTGTTGAAATTTATACGGGCGGTCTCAGCTTCATTCATGCCGCAGCCTTTCGCGTATTCGGAGTCAATTTGCTGTCGCTGCGGATTTGTGTGTTCTTATTTTTTCTGGCCTGGATTCCCGCTCTGTATTACGTTGCGCTGCGCTTCACGCCTCCCCTCACAGCGGGAATGGTCGCGCTCTTGGCGATTGCTTGGAGCTTTCCGAACTATGAGGCCGCAATGCCGTCCTGGTACAACCTGTTTTTCGCCACGTTCGGTGCGGCGGCATTACTCCACTACCTCGAAGTACGGACCAGGCGTTGGCTGTTCATCGCGGGGCTCTGCGGCGGAATCTCAATTCTCATCAAGGTGATCGGGTTCTACTACATCGCCGGCGTTCTGCTGTTCCTGGCTTTTCTCGAGCAGAGCGACAGCGACAATGCGCAACAGGGAACGGAGAAAAACGCCTGGGGTTACCGCGCGTTCAGTGCGGGTGCATTGCTCGCGTTTCTGGGTACGTTGATTTACGTGTTGCACAGGCGGCTCGCGGCCGGAGAGTTCTACCACTTCTTGCTGCCGTCGCTCGCCGTGGTTGGGATGATTCTGCTTGGCGAACGGAAGGCTGGCGCCGGAACCGGGGAGCGCTTTGCCGCACTCCTGCGCCTGGTGATTCCATTTATTTGCGGTGCGGTGATTCCCGTCGTCATCTTCCTGATCCCGTATGCGCTCGCGGGCTCGGCAGGCGGCTTTTTCTCTGGAACCACCTCCAGCGCGATCGCCCACGCGATATATTTAGCCGAGGCTCGGCCAGCACCACCCGAGTACATTGTGGCCGTCCTGCCACTGGTGGCGCTCTTGGCCGCTGGTATGTACTGGAAGCAGTTCCAGGGACGGGTTGTCGGTGCGGCTGTCGCCCTGCTCGCCGTTGTGGTCGTCGTGCGAGCTACGGAGTCTGCGGCCGTCTACTCGGGTGTGTGGTTCTCGATGGCGATGCTGACGCCAGTGGTGGTTGCGGTGGGTGTGGCCTCGATCCTTGCGCTGCGCTCGCGGGATAGCGTCTCAAAACTCCAGCGCGAGCGAATGGTGTTGTTAGTGGCGTTGGCCGCGACCTGCACGCTTGTCCAGTATCCGTTTCCCGTCCCCATCTATCTTTGCTACGCGTTGCCCTTAACCCTGCTGGCTTTAGTGGCAATTGTGACAACCGTCCGGAAGCAGCGTGGAACCTACGTTCTGGCTTCGCTAGTTGGGCTTTACCTTACATTCGCAGTGGTGAGCATGATTCCGCTTCATATCGCCGAATATTCGCATCCCTTCGGCCGCAGGGATGCTCTCCGCGTACCGCGCGGAGGCCTGCAGATTGAAGACGAGCCCTTTTTCGAGGACTTGACGATTTTCTTGCAGCAGCGTGCCCCAAACGACTTGATGTACGCAGGCAATGACTGTCCGGAGCTTTACTTTCTAACGGGACTGAAGAACGTTACCCGCGATGATTACGGGGCGCCGCCCGAAGAAGTGCTGAAGGCGCTGCAGTCAACCGACGTCAAGGTTGTGGTCCTCTTTGATTCCCCTTACTTCCCCTCGGCACAGACAAGTCCTAAGGTGCGCGTCGAAGTGATGAGAAGATTTCCTCATAGCACGCGCTTCGAACCCTTCCAGGTATTTTGGAGGGAGTAGATAGAAGGTCAGGTCCAAGCCGGGGCGCTGGTCAGCCGAGGTGTTATGCGTTCCTCCTAGCGGTCTCGTGGCGGCCGCACCCCTTAGTGGCCAGCGGCCGCGCCCGAAGCGAGAGCGCTGCGGGGGAGCGGTTCGCCGGGCTCGTGCTGGAAATTCAATCTTTGGCGCTCGACCACCAGCGGACGGTTGTGCACCTGCGTGTGGATGTTCCCGATGTACTCGCCGATGATGCCGAATACCGGTATTGAGTGAACAAGGGTTCGCCTCAGCGACCGTCACAGCGGATGCGGCGTCTGGTAATGCTTGCTCCGCGACAGGCCACTGGTATGCTGTCCCGGTGAATTCGTAAGCAGCGTTCCGTTGCCGAGTATTCGTAAAGTCAGCACAGGGCTTAACTGATCGGGCACTGGCGCTTCGAACCATTCTTTCATTATCACCGGGACGCCTTACTAGTGCTGAACGTTCCGGTCACTCGCAACGCGTTCATTGACTTCGATGACGATACTCGCATCGTCAGCAATACTCACGTCCAGGCCGGACTGACATGGAACACGGTGAAATGGTCGTTTCAGTACGTTCGACGAGGGGAATTGGGATTCGCTGACGCGGCTTTCTGAAAATTTCCTATTCGTCCCCAAGTCGCCAGACCAACAACGCTATCATGAAAATCCTGTAGTGACAGCCGGATATTCATGGTGGTGGTCCGGTCGGCTGCCCAACTGGTTCGTGAGCCCCGGCTCACCGGGACTGATTACACAGACGCCCGACCAGGTGCAGACCAATCCCGGCTGGGGCGGCGGCGGGCCAAGAGTAATCCAGTTGGCGGGGAAATTGATCTTCTAGGCTTCTGTAGCGCGACGCCCGCCGCTGACCGCCGTGAGATTCCTCCCAGAATTGACTTGAGACGCCCTCGGGGCGGAAACCGTCGAAAATCACCTCTACTACATTTGCGACCTCTTTTCTGCCGTAGCTCCACCGTCGACATCTCGGAACAAAAGAACGCCTTTTAGACCGTGCGTCCAAATTTTCAGACAAACTGTGGCCCGTTGCTCACGACTTTTTCGGTAACATGGTGTCTCCGAACGGGCGCCACGCCATGATCGAGCGATTCGACTTTTCCGATCTCCGCGAACTTTTTGCCAAGGCTAACGAGGAAAAGTCTGGCGACCAGTTGGCTGGCATCGCCGCACGATCGGAACGAGAACGAGTTGCGGCGAAACGCAACCTTGCAGACTTGACGTTGGAGGAAATTGTCCGTCGGCCATTGATTGACCCTTCTGAGGACGATGTCTCCCGGCTCATTCTGGACACATTCGATCGGGAAGCCTTCCGCTCCGTCGGAAACCTCGGAAGTATGACCGTCGGGGAGTTTCGCGAGTTTATCCTGGACGACGGAACTACCGGCGCCCAGCTACAGCGTCTGCAGAAGGCCATCATTCCTGAAGTCGCCGCCGCGGTCACCAAGCTGATGAGCAACAAGGATCTGGTGCTCGCGGCGGCCAAGATCCGCAACGTCACACGCTGCCGCAATACGATGGGAGAGCTTGGGGTGTTGGGTATCCGCGTGCAACCGAATCACCCGGCTGACGACATCGGCGGAATCCTCCTGGCAGCATTCGAAGGATTGCTTTACGGTTGCGGAGACGCGGTCATTGGTGTAAATCCGGCCACGGACTCGGTGGAGACGGTCAGTTCGATTCTGGTGGCTTTGAATCGCCTGGTGGATGCGTACGAAATCCCGACGCAGACCTGTTGCCTGGCGCATGTCACTACTCAGCTAGCGGCGTTAAGTCGTGGGGCGGCAGTGGACCTTCTTTTCCAGTCTGTCGCGGGCACGGAAGCGGCCAACCGCAGCTTCGGAATCACCTTAAACATGCTGCGTGAGGGCCGCGAACAGGTTCTCGAGCATCATCGCCAACGGCAAAGAGACCCCCGCTGGGCAGGGGACGACGTGATGTACTTCGAAACTGGCCAGGGCAGCGCTCTGTCCGCCGAGGCGCATCACGGAGTCGATCAACTTACGCTCGAAGAGCGAGCTTACGGAGTTGCCCGGGCCTTCCAGCCTTTTCTTGTCAACAGTGTCGTCGGCTTCATCGGTCCTGAGTATTTGTACGACGAGAGGCAGATCATCCGCGCTGGACTCGAAGATCATTTCATGGGCAAGGTGCTAGGCTTACCGATGGGCTGCGATGTCTGCTACACCAATCACGCTGCCGCCGACCAAAACTCAGCCGACAACCTGCTGCTGCTTTTGACGGCGGCCGGCTGCAACTACTTCATGGGCGTTCCTTGTTCCGACGACGTGATGCTGAATTACCAATCCACCAGCTATCACGACGCGCTGGCCGCGCGCCGCCTCTTCCAGTTGGGTCCGGCACCGGAGTTCCTCGCGTGGCTGCAAAGAATGGGGATCTATCGGGGCGACGAACCGGCGTCGCTCGACTCGTCCGCCCGGCGGCAACTGATGCAGGGTTTGGAATTGTCCCTGGAGAGGACTGTCTGAATGGCTGCGGAAGAGGACAAACGAGAAGACGGACTCGCCTTGCCCAACGACTTGGCAGAAATCGACTTGTCCGAAATCGTAAGGAAGGTGAGGGCACGGACTCCGGCGCGTCTGCTGGCAGGCCGCAGCGGGGCCGCGTATCGAACCAATACTCAACTAGAGCTGCGCGAGGCGCATGCCGCCGCCCGCGATGCCGTGCGCGCGGAGTTGAATCTCTTCCTAGGTCCTGAGAACGATCCTGGGGACGATCCCGGCGACAACTTCGTGCGGAAGTGGAATCTGTTTGAAGTCTGCTCCCGGGCGGCGAGCAAAGATGAATATCTTTTGCGCCCTGACCTGGGCCGTCACTTGAATGACGCGTCTCGCGCGGAGGTTGACAGGCGTTGCACTACGGGACGCGATTTGCAAATCGTGATCGGCGACGGGCTCTCGGTAACCGCCGTTGCCCTGCAAACTCCTCGACTATTGCCGCTTCTTTGTGAAGGAGCAAAGACTCGAGGCTGGAGTGTCGGTCAGACATTCGTGGTTCGTTACTGCCGAGTAGGCATTCTGAACGAGATTGGCGAGTTGCTTGATCCCAGAGTTGCCATCCTCCTGATCGGCGAACGGCCCGGGTTGGCAACGGCCGAAAGCCTGTCCGCTTACATGGCGTACCGACCGAAAACGCCGCACACAGACGCCAATCGGAACCTCATCTCGAACATTCACGCTCGCGGTGTAAGCACGGAGCAAGCCGCCCAGCGGATTCTAAATCTGGCAGCCTTGATGATGAAAACTAACACGAGTGGCTGCCAACTTCGAGAAGGACTGCCGGCCTTCGGTCGCCCAGACTAGATTGCCCTTTGATCACCATCAGAAAGATGGCACAAAATAGTTCAGGGGACACATGGCGCCACAACCTGTGCGATCTTGCTCGGCCCCGATGCTCAGCCATAACAACCCACGCCAGAATCACTTCCTGCCCAGGAGGCGAATGCGCGAAGTGAAGGCGCGGCCCTCAAAGGCGCTGAAGGTGAGGAACTGCGGCGAGTTGATGTCGCTGTTGACGACATACGGGTTGCCGTGGCCAGTGATGTTGTCGAAACCGCCGCGCAGAGCCCAGAAGTATCCGAAGAGATGGAAGCGCTTCTCGAGCTGAAGGTTCAGCGAAAAATAATCGGGGAAGCGACGCGATCCGGGCGGGCCCACCAGTTGCTGCTGATCGTTGGTGACGTTGAAAGGGAATCCGGTGCGTGCCTCGAGCGAATAGGCGATCTCGGTTTGGTGAATGATGGGCAGTTTGAAGAGCGGCACGTATCCCCAGGACAGGAAGCGATTGGGGGTGTCCCAGGTATAAGGCCCGGGCTGTTGTGGACTGAGCAGAGGGCTGTCGACGTTAAAGTCGAGAGCCTGGCTGGAGCGGACGCGGGAACGGGTGTAGGAGCCCATCAGCATATAGCTTTCCCGGAAGTTGTGGCGGAGGCTCAGTTCGAAGGCGTCGTAGCGGTCGTCGCGCGTATTTTCCAGGATGAAGTTGCCGCTGGAGCCGCTGGACGTGTTGTAGACGAAGCCGCGAGAGCCGCGTTTTTCGAGGAATTCCGCTTTCAGATAGACGGCGGCGGGAAGTTTTCTCTCGAAGCCCAGGCTCCAGTTTATGAAACGGGGAGCTTGGAGGGCGTTTCGGTCGACGGAAAATGTAGTTAGCACGGTCCCGGTCGCCGAGTCGGACGTGTCGAAGAAATAGTCGGTGCGTTGACCGGCGAACGGACGGGCGATGAGGAACAGGAACGTAGGATCGTAGACCAAACCGATTCCTGCGGAAAGCTTGGTATTGCCCGAGTTGTCGAGGACGTAGGTTCCGGCGAGGCGCGGAGAGAGGAGCGGAGTGCGGATGATTTCGTCCCAATCGAGACGGACGCCGGGCTCGACGAGCAAACGATTGCCGATCAACCACCGGTCTTCGGCATAGGCACTGGACTCGAAGTTGTAAGTGGAGGAAGGCAAACCTCCGGAAAAAGTGGAATAGCGCGAACAGGGGGAAGGCAGGGTGGGGACTCCGTGGCTGTTGGTGGGACAAGGGCCGCTGGCGGTGGCCACGGGCCAGTAGGATATGGGCTGGCGGGCAAACTGAGCGTTGTAGATAAGACGGTCGAAGTCGGCTCCGAACTTGAAATCGTGACGGCCATGCCAGTGCTGCGGAGCGAGAAACAGATTCGATAGAGCCTGCCAGCGGCGGGCACACGTTGCTTGGGAAAGATAGTAACTTCCGCTGGCTGTCTCACCGAGTGTCTCCGGGGCGATGGAATAGGGTGACGTTCCGTAGGGAGTCCACTTCAGGTTGTACTGATCGAATGCCAGTCCGGCTTCGAGCAACTCGCCGCCCGGGAAATAGTGCTGGTCTTTCACGCTGGCCACGTAGGCGGATTCGACGTCCTTGGGATTCGACAGCTGCGGACTCAGCGGTGAGAGGCCGTCATATTGATCGTGGAGATGGTTCACCAGGAAGCTGGCGGTAACGATGTTACGGCTGGTGACATTGGCCTGGAGTTTGGCCAGGTTGCCTATGCGTAAGAGGTGATCGTTGTCGGCACTGGGAGACAGTTCGGTATAGACAATATTGTCAAATTCACCGTCGAGAGCATTGTAGAACCACACTTTTCCTTTCCGCAGCGGGCCGGAAAAAGTGAGGCGTGGCAGGATCTGGTCGAACTTCCATCCTCCCTTGTCTTGAAAAGACGGCACGAAATCGGTGGCATAGAAGTGGAAGTGATCGTTGCCAATTCCCGTATTCAGCATCAGCAGACCGCCCGAACCTTTGCCGAATTCAGCGGGCTCGCGTGCTGGTTCGACCTGGATGGAGCGAAAAGCATCGGTGCTGATACGGGCGAGCAACTGGCCGTTGGAGGGCTGCGTGATGTTGAAGCCATCGAGCAGGGTCACTGTCTGATAGGTTTCCGCGCCGGCGACGTGAGGTTGTCCGTTCACGTCCCGCACGACGCCGGGAATGAAATTGAGCACGTTGCGATAGTCATGCGTGGCGGCATAAGGGATGTTGAGGACATCGAATCCGCTGAGGGTTTGTTGCGCGGCGATCTGCGCGGGATCGATGGCGGCCGGGGACTCGACCACATCGACTACCTCGCGCACCTCTTGCTGGTGGGAGAGAGTGACATCGATGTTCGCCGCAACACCTGTCTGGATCGTAGTCAATATCAGTGAATAGAAGCCTTCCTTCTCGACACGGAGCTGGTAAGTAGCAGAGGACAGGTTGGAGAACTCGCAGTGGCCGGCAAAATCGGTGACGCAGCGCAGCGCAACCGCCTGGGGAGATGCTTGTAAATATACGAACGCGGACGGTACGGCAACCTCGTTCTCATCGGTGACCGTGACGAGGATCTTCTGGGATGGGTTTGACCCCGGCGGTTTAGTGGAAGTCTGGGCGAGAGAAAAATGGACAAGAAAAATACAGCCTGCCAAACAAATGGCCGATGTGCGCAACCGATGAGGCCTGAACATAGCGGTTGGTTCTATTTTCGCTCAGGCAGAGCCCGTAAAGCGCGTGGAATTGTTTCCGCGCGGGCACGTTCGAACCGTCCTGCTTCCGGACTGGAGTGATGCGAACTAGTCGAACGGGCTTGCTGCGGCCGGATCAACGTTGCAGGCTAACGACCCGAATCGTGCGGAGGGTGTGCAGTCCGCCATTCGTCAATCTCATGTTCGGCTTGGGCGAGTTGCGCAGGGGTGAGCAATTTTCGAACTTCTTGCGCGGTTGTTGTGCTCTCCTTCACCGCGTCCTGTGCCAGAACTAACCATTTGTAGGCGGATACGAGATTCGTTTCCTTGCTGCGGTTGGAGGCGAGCAAGCGTCCCAGGCGGTATTGCGCCTCGGCGATGCCATA
>JBEKFN010000123.1:0-10766 GCA_050013295.1 Terriglobales bacterium | reverse complement strand
AGTGCCATCGGGTTCGCGCTCGATCGTGGGTGCATAAAGTCCCAGGAACTGACGGCGCCACCAGAGACCTTGTGTCCGTTTCTCGGACATGGTTGTGAACCAATATTGCCAAATCACCGCACGTACTTGGCGTGGAGGCTCATGCGGAAAGGGATTCTTCTCAAAAAGAACGAGAACGTCATTGTCATTGGAAAGCAGCCGCACTTCGGTGCTGGGCACAATCGGATACTCGCGCCATGAGCCTAGCGAAGCAAACCAGAGGTTCCAATCGAATCGTGGCTGATAAGGCGCGTAAATCCCGGGTCTCGTGCTCGGGTCCTGCGGTTTATAGCGGAACGGATACGCCACCCAGGTTTTTCCATCCTGGGAACCCTGGAACTCGATCTCGTAGCGTCCTCTGGTCATGATTCCGAAAAGACCGTATCGATTGGCGATGCGGAAAGGCTCGAGCGCCTCCACTGGCGCCGTTGGCAGTGGCAGCGCCCAGAACATCCAGATCAACTCCACCGCGGTGGCATAAAAAATCCAGCTCAGCACCACGCTGACAAAAGACAGCTTCAATATCTTGACCTGTTGACGCAAGCTGCCTTTCGAATCTTGCCATCTGCTGTGTTCGGGTCGTGTTGGTTCTGCAGACGCCTCCCGCTCCTTATCGGGTTCACTGGCTTCAGAGGCGGTCGGATTGCCCTCGGGACCGGTGGTAGCGGTCGCGACGAAGAACCCCCTCCATCGCTGCGGGAGAAACTGCCGCACAAAGCGATCATCCAGCAACAGGAATCCCAAAGCCAGGACAAGGTAGTTTAGAAACGTGTAGTTGGCGGTGAAAGTAACACCCAGTTCCCAGGGCGTCACAATAAAGAAGCACGCGATTCGCCAGCGTCTCGGCAGAAATAACATCCAAACTAAAACCAGCTCGAGCGCCAGAGTCGCAAAAACCGTCGAAGCATGGAACCAGTGCGGCAGATGCTCGATGTACCAGCCGATCCACGTGGGCAGCGGACCGTTCTGGTAATACTCGTCCATCGCGGTAAAATTGCGCCACTCGGGATCTCCACCGATGATCTTCGCGGCACCGGACTCGAAGTAGATGCGAAACCATTCCCATTGCAACAGGAACAGGCTGGCGCGCGATGGCGGCGCGGCCACGCCCATGCCGGGGCGGAATCCACGCGGAGAAAAGAAGAGCGCGATGAATCCAGCTTCGAGCAGCATCCCGTCTGACTGATAACCGGAGAAATCCTGGGCTGCGCTGACGAACGAAAGGAAGGACACAAAACAGATCCCGAGCATTCCGCGGGGCCATATATTCAAAACCAACAGCAGCGACGCGCCCATGCCCACCCAGCACAGGGCGGCCAGCATATGCGGGCCGCTCGCCAGCCAAAGTAAAGTGGGAGCAAACCACAAGCCGCGGCTGTAGCCCAACGAATGTGCCACGGCTCGCAGATACTCGTTTGCCGGCAAGATCCCTTCCGGTCCAATGAGCCCACGGATCTGAAAGACGAGCGAGAAGAAGGCAGAAAAATAAATGCAGCCAAGCGTTCGCAAGAAGAGCCAGCGTGGAATCAGGCGGTTAAATGCGCCATGCTCCGAGTCGAATAACCAGCGGATGGCGGCCGGAACCCAGTCCATGAGCGTCCGTCGTAAGGATCAAACGCCTGCGGCGACAAAGGCGCGTCCCTTCAGCTCTCCGGGAGAAACGAGGTCCACATAGCACCAGACCCATGCCTCTCCCGGCTCAATGGAGCGCATGAGCGGGTGTTTCGTATGATGAAAGTGCTTGGTTGCGTGCTTGTTCTTCGACGAGTCGCAGCAGCCAACATTCCCACATTCGAGGCATAACCGCAAATGGACCCACGTGTCTCCGGTTTTCACACATTCTTCACAAACATGCTTTTCCGTGCTGGTGATCCTGATCTGATCGAGATGTTTGCATTGCGGCATCTTGTTTCTCCTATCCCGTGCTGACTTGCTCCCGGCCCGAAGCGGAGGCTTTATACCTCAGCGAGAGCGCGGTGCACCAGGTGCACTGAAATTGCTCCTTCGCCCACTGCCGAGGCCACACGCTTCACGTTGCCCGATCGAACATCACCGACCGCAAATACGCCTGGAAGAGTGGTCTCCAGCATCTGCGGAGCTCGCGCCAGCGGCCAAGCGGGCGACCCGTTGGTCGCGCCGGTCCCATCCAGATCTCGCCCCGTGAGGATGAACCCTTTGTCATCCAGGGCCACACAACCGCGCAGCCACTCCGTTCGAGGCGATGCCCCCGCCATTATGAACACGTGGCGGATCTCGTGACTTGAGGTCTGCCCCGTGGTCTTGTCGATCCAGCCGACGCGTTCTAATTGAGTCTGCCCGTCCAAACTCACCAGTTCGGTGTGGAAATGCAACTCGATCGCCGAATTTTCCGAGATTCGCTGAATCAAGTAACGGGACATCGTCTCGGCCAATCCTCCGGAGCGCACCAGCATATACACCTTGCGCGCTGTCTGCGATAAAAAGACAGCGGCTTGACCGGCGGAGTTCCCGCCGCCGATTACGATCACCTCTTCGTCTCCGCACAACTGAGACTCGATGTAGGTCGCTCCGTAGTACACACCCTGACCCTCAAACTTCTTCAGGTCGGCAATGGCCGGCTTCTTGTACTGCGCCCCGGTTGCAATGACGATGGCCCGCGCCGAGAGCATGCTGCCATCGTCCAGAAACACCTCGTAAGGACGGCGATCGCAGTTCAGTTTTACGACGCTGTGCGCCACCATCATCTTCGCGCCAAATTTTTGCGCTTGATTAATCGCACGCGCCGCTAGTTCCTGCCCGGAGACGCCGGTAGGGAAACCAAGGTAGTTCTCAATCTTGGAACTGGATCCGGCCTGCCCACCAGGGGCTTCGGTCTCGATCAAAAGCGTATCCAAACCTTCCGAAGCGCCGTACACAGCCGCTCCCAGTCCAGCCGGGCCGGCGCCCACGATGATCAAATCGCGCACTTGTGTGCTGTCGACGCTGAGGTTGAGCCCCAGGCATTCTGCGATCTGCTGAATGGTCGGGTTGCGCAATACAGAGCGTGTGTCACAAATGACGATGGGAACATCTTCCAACTTGACCGCAAAACGGTCGAGCAGTGCCTGCGAACCCTTGTCGGTGTCAAGGTCCACATACATGTAAGGATGGCCATTGCGTCCAAGAAACTCGCGGAGACGTAGCGTGGCCGCAGAGTGGCTCGAACCCATCAAGATCACGTTTCCCAGGTGGTTCGTGATGAGCGCGAGACGGCGCAGGATGAACGCCCTCATGATGATCTCGCTCAGTTCCGCATCCCGCGCGATTAGGGAGCGCAGGCCCTCGGAGCTCAGCTCTAGAAGCTCACCCACCTCGGTGATGCGTCCGAGCACCAGGTATCGCTGCCCGGAAATCATGCTAAGTTCTCCGGTAAACTCACCGGCACCGTGTGTGGTTACCAGGCGCTCACCTGTGAGGTCCGGCTGCACGATCTCCATGCTTCCGGAAAGCACGACAAAGAACGGAACCTCGGTGTCGCCGGGACGGAACAGGATATCGCCCGGTTCAACTCTTCTCAGCTTGCTGCCCGGACGGACCCGATCGATCTGTGCCGTCGTCAAAGCCGGGAATGTGCCAGCATCGAGCGCGCTATGTGCGGGCCGGGAAGACATAGTTTTCTTCAAGAAACGAACCGAATTGAAAAGCCGTGAGTAGTAGATGATGCCAGGGGCCGTTCGGCTTCAACCGGCCACGCCGGCAACTGACACGAGAAGCTCTTGCCCGTAACCTGGCCTCGCCGCCCATCGCCGTAGCATTCTTTGCATGGCGCAACGAAGTGCCGCCGCAGAGTTCATGAAGCAGCCGGTAATAAGTCAACCGTGATAAGCGTCACCGCCGCGGCCCCGGCGGTGCATGGACTGCTAGGAGAAATGCCGCTTTCCGATCACACTTCAGGCAATCTTCTTCCGCTGCTGGGCCAACGAAATAGGCGGACTTGCTAAACCTCCTGCAGGTTTGGAATCCCCCACGACCTCATCATGCTCCTCATTGTTGAGCGAACGTGCCCGCGTCCGCCAGTTCAGCTCTTCCAGCCGCTTTCGCATCTCAACTCCATACTGTTCACGAGCATTGCAAAGTTCACAGTCTGGACGGTGGATTCTCAGGAGGGACAACAGGTAGCATTTCAAATTCACAACCTACCTCGCCGCATTCAGTCCATTCGCCTCAAGGCCGTGCTGGGCCTCAAGTGGCGGGAACTGCTCTTCAAAGAGGCGCGACACATTATGCCACACGACAAGGCTGTGGATTCAATAAAAATTGAGTTAAATCTCGAGGCGCAGAAATCGCAAGAATCACAGTTGCGAGGTGCAGTTCCACCAGTAGCGCGTGACCTATAAAATCCCCATCCACACGTTACGCACCGGAGACGAACAGAGAACGAAACAAATGTTTCTATTCGCATTGTGGTTCCGCTTCCGTACTAAGCAGTCTTCTTCGCAGCCCTCACCTTGGCCCACCGTGCCCTTTGTGCCGCCGCAATCTTCCTGCGGGCTGATGCCGACATGGTGCGTTTTGCAGGAGCCGCGCCGGTTGTTTTCGCTGCCCCCACTGCTGGTTGCGATTCCTTTCGAACACTCGCCCATCGCGCTTTCTGGGCGAGACTCATCCGTTTGCGAGCCGCCGCTGACACCCCACGCTTCGGTTTGATGTAATTACTCCCGCCGCCCAACTTGCCAAGAACCGAAAGAGCGGCATCAACATGCCGAAGCTCATTTACCAGACTCGTTCTCACCGTCCTCAACTTCGACACAAAGCCCGCTAGTCCCGTTAGATTTGCCATGAATCCCCCTCGGCAAGGGATTGTAATCGATTGGCTGATCCGGAGCGGCTGCCGCCGTGAGATATTGCTAATTGACGAGATTGGCTGCTCGCAGGCGTTGGGGCTCTGGCGAAATGCCGGGGGCGGCAGAAGCGTCGATAGCAACGACAACTTCTCGTCGGGCGCAGGCAGGCACGTCCCTTCGGCCTTGGCATTGGCTTTCGCCGCCGACCATCAAAAAGACCTTCAAAACAAAGGACTTAACCCAGCACACGGGGCAGCGGATACAACCCCTGGACCTCCGTTACATTCCACCAACCGCGAAGAACCGATAAGCTGGCGTCATGGCTCCTACAATCGCCGATGCGGCTGCTTTCCCCGTCTACGAGCAAGAACGTCGCTGGCCCCGCTACAAAATAGATGTCCCGGTGCGGGCCGTCATCCACAAGCCAGACCGAACCCTGATCCGGGATGGACGCGGCATGGAAATGAGCGAAGGCGGCATGTGTCTATTGATGGGAGCGGAACTCGGACTCGGCGATGAGATCGAAGTGGAGTTCACTCCTCCGTATTCAGGCAAACCCATTCGCGTGCGGAGCGAAGTGCGCAATCGCACCGGATACCGTTACGGAGTCGAGTTTGTTCCTGAGGGCAAAAAAGAACGGAGCGAAGTTGCCCGCTTGCGCCTTATGTTAACAACCTTCCAGGAGACAAAGTTGTCTTGAAAGGTCCCAGTCCATCGAGATCTGCCCTCAATCCCCCTTGGGCAAGGATTGCAGTTAAAGGCTCCATTTCCTTGCGTGGCTGAGAATCTACCCGGGGCCCCCTACGGTTGGCAGGCGATAAACCTCTGATAATTTCTTCTTGTTGTCGTTCTGCAAGAAAATAGACACAGGAGTAGTGTCCTATTTCGGGAAAATTAGCGCAGCACGGATGGTCGCGTGACGTTTACGCTGGCTCCTCCCGCCTGTTACCATCGAATGTTGTTCCGGGCCCCTGCGTATTTTCCTAGGCAATTAAAATTCTCCTTGGAGGCACCATGGCCGTAAAAGTTGGCATTAATGGATTTGGACGCATCGGACGCAACGTTCTCCGTACCGCGCTCGCCGATAAGAACCTCGACTTCGTCGCCGTGAACGATCTCACCGATCCCAAGACTCTAGCCCACCTGCTCAAGTACGACTCCATCCTCGGCAACCTGCCGCACAAAATCACCGCCGGCGCCGACAGTATTTCGATCGACGGCAAGGTCATAAAGGTCTTTAAAGAGAAAGATCCTGCTGCCCTGCCCTGGGACTCCGTCGGAGCTCAAGTCGTTATCGAATCCACCGGAAAGTTCACCGACGGCAACGAAGCAAAGAAACATCTGCGCGGCACGGTGAAAAAAGTCATCATCACCGCCCCCGGGAAGAACGAAGACCTCACGGTTGTGCTCGGCGTGAACGAAGAGAAGTACGATCCCGCCAAGCACCACATCGTCTCGAACGCGTCCTGCACCACGAATTGTCTGGCCCCGGTCGCCAAGGTGGTCAACGATAACTTCAAGATCGTCAGCGGCACCATGACCACCATCCACTCTTATACGAACGATCAGGTGATCCTCGACTTCCCGCACAAGGATTTGCGGCGCGCCCGTGCGGCGGCGATCAATATGATTCCGACCACGACGGGCGCCGCCAAGGCGGTTAAGCTGGTCATCCCCGACCTGGCCGGCAAACTCGACGGCTTTGCCATGCGCGTTCCCACGCCCAACGTCTCGGTCGTCGACCTCGTCGTCTGGGTAGAAAAAAAGACCACCAAAGAAGAGGTGAACGCCGCCCTGAAAAAAGCCTCCGAGTCAGGCCCGCTGAAGGGCTACCTCGGCTTCGAGGAAGGCGAATTGGTCTCGTCCGATTTCAAAGGCGACTCCCGCTCCTCCATCGTCGACGCGCCCATGACCTTAGTCGTCGGCGGCAACTGCGTCAAGGTGATCTCCTGGTATGACAACGAGTGGGGATACTCTTGCCGTGTCCGCGATCTGATCAACCTGATGTCGGCCAAAGGACTGTAGGTTCTGTAGCGTGAGTCATACGATGGAGGGACGGGCGTCTCGCCCGTTCAGCCGGGCGCGACAGCCGGCCCTCCAGCGGCAAAGTCGAACGACGGAGTGCTTCCATGTCCAAACTTTCTATTCGCGATCTTCCTCTCAACGATCGTCGCATCTTCATGCGCGTCGACTTCAACGTCCCGCTCGACGACGGCCGCGTCATGGACGACACCCGCATCCGCGAAACCCTGCCCACCATCGAGTACGCTCTGCGTCACGGCGCGCGCCTCATCCTTGCGTCACATCTGGGCCGTCCCAAAGGCAAGGCGAATCCAAAGCTGAGTCTCAAACCCGTCGCCGAGCGTCTCCGCATGGTGCTCGACAAGGAACTGTCGCGCGGCGAAAACGTCGGCTTCTGCCCCGAGTGCGTCGGGCCCGAAGCCGAAGAAATGGCGCTCAAGCTCGAGAAAGGCCAAGCCCTGCTGCTTGAAAATCTCCGCTTCCACGCCGAAGAAGAAAAGAATGATGAGAATTTTTCCAAGCAACTCGCAAAGCTCGCCGAGTTCTACGTCAATGATGCCTTCGGCACCGCCCATCGGGCCCACGCTTCCACGGTTGGCATTACCCGGTTCGTGCAGAAATCCGCCGCCGGACTGCTCATGGAAAAGGAGCTGCAATATCTGGGCCGCGTCCTGCAAAACCCCGAGCGCCCTTTCGTCGCCATCCTGGGCGGCGCCAAAGTCAGCGACAAAATCGGAGTCATCCAGAACCTGCTCGGCAAAGTTGACGTTCTCATTATCGGCGGAGGTATGGCCTACACTTTCCTCAAGGCGCAAGGCGAATCCGTCGGCAAGAGTATGGTCGAAGAAGACAAGATCGAACTCGCCCGCAACCTTCTGCAGCAGGCGAAAACTCACAAGCTCAAGTTCCTCCTGCCCTCCGATCACGTCATTGCCGACCGCGTCGAAGCCAGCGCCTTGACCAAGATTGTCAACCGGGGCGAGCCCATCCCGGCCAACATGATGGCCCTCGATATCGGCCCGCGATCGATCGAGGCGTTTTCCGAAGAGGTAGCCCGCGCCCGCACCATCGTCTGGAACGGTCCCATGGGCGTTTTCGAAATGCCGCCCTTTGCCAAAGGCACCTTCAAGATCGCCCACGCCGTGGCCGAAAATCCCGGAGCCACTTCGATCGTGGGCGGCGGAGACTCCGTAGCCGCCGTCAAAGCCGCCGGCGTAGCCGACAAGATCACCCATATTTCAACCGGCGGCGGCGCCTCGCTAGAATTTCTAGAGGGCAAAAAGTTGCCAGGGGTAGAAGCGCTGACGGACAAAAAATAGTGGGAAGTTGGACGTAGCGCCGGCGTCTCGCCGGCTGTAGTGGTGAACGTCCCGCTCGTCCTTGCCACATTGCAACTGGTCAGCTCTTAACTGCTATGTCCGACTTCGCAGCCCGACTAACTTTCACCAATGGCAAAACGCTCGAACTCCACGGCCCCGCCGACATCACCAAGGAGACCACCGAAGCCATCGCAAACGCCGCCAACTCGTCTCTGCTCGGTGGCGGAGGCGTGGATGGAGCGATTCACCGGGCTGGCGGCCCCGCGATCCTGAAGGAGTGCAAGCGCATCGTGGCCAAGATCGGCACGCTCCCCGCCGGAAAGGCCGTCATCACCACCGGCGGACGATTGCCCGCCAAATATGTAGTTCACACTGTCGGCCCAGTGTACCGAGGAGGCCAACAGCACGAGGCCGAAACGCTCGCCAGTTGCTATCGTGAGTCCATCCGCATTGCCGACGACCACGGAATCCGATCGGTGGCCTTCCCTTCTGTATCGACCGGAGTCTTCGGTTATCCTGTTCACGAGGCCGCTGAAATCGCAGTTCGCACCATTGTCGAAGTTCTGCCGCCCTGCGCCCATGTGGAGCACGTCCGTTTCGCGCTCTTCGACATTGCCACCTGCAACGCCTACGTCCAGGCCGCCGAAAAAATTTCCCGCGAATCCCTGGCAATTTCCGTTATCTTCACAAAAGGTCCCTCATGAGAAAAAAACTCATCGCCGCCAACTGGAAGATGTTCAAAACTCCCGACCAGACCCGTGACTTCTTCCGCGATTTCCTGCCTCTGGTCCACGGCCCCGATCGCAACGAAGGCCGCGACGAAATCGTCGTCTGCCCCACCTACCTCTGTATTGACGCCGCTATCACCGCCGCCAAGGGATCGAACATCGCGATCGGCGCGCAAGATCTTTACTGGGAGAAGGAAGGCGCCTTCACCGGCGAGATCAACGCCGCCATGCTGCTCGCCGTCGGCGTCACCCACGTTATCATTGGGCACTCCGAACGCCGCCAGTACTTCGGCGAGACCGATGACACCGTCAACCTCAAGCTCAAGTCCGCCATCGAAGCTGGACTCGTCCCCATTGTCTGCGTGGGAGAAGTCCTCGAAGAACGCGAAGCCGGCCTCACCGACGACGTGCTGCGCCGCCAGTGTCTCCGCGCCTTTCACAAGGTCTCGGCCAAGAAGGCCGTCAGCCTGGTCGTCGCCTACGAGCCGGTCTGGGCCATCGGCACGGGAAAGACCGCAACCCCGCAGATGGCCGCCGACGCGCACGCCATCATCCGAGCCGAAGCCGCCGAATCCTTCGGCCAGGAATTCGCCGACAAACTCCGCATCCTCTACGGCGGGTCCGTCAAACCGGAGAACGCCCATGCCCTGATGTCCGAAGAAGAAATCGACGGCGCTTTGGTAGGTGGAGCCTCGCTCGATCCCAAATCGTTCGCGGCCATCGTGCAGTATTAGTAGCTAGCGAGGCCGTGGGTTCTTACCCTGGAGAGACGCGGCAAGCCGCGTCTCTTGCTCCATCGGTTCATTACGAGACGGCTTCTACTTGGAATGCTTGTCGTTGTAGATGCTCTTGCTGATCCGGTTCTGCTGACGATTGATCCCTTTCTGCTCGGCCTTGGTGAGATGGCCGTTGTGCTCCGCCATGTCTCTCTTCTCGCGGTTCTGCACACTGGTCTCTCGCTTCTCGAGATTGGCTGCTTGCTGCGAGTTCAACTTGCCGCTCTTGATGCCATTGCCAATGCGTTGTTGCTGGTTTTCCTCGCGACGGTTCACTTCATTGACACGCGGATGTCCGGGATCGACAACACCGGGGCCCGCGCCCGAGGTGGTGGTTGAGGTTTGAGCAGAGGCGGAACCGGCGAGCATGAGTCCTCCGACTGCCAGGATTAACAGCGAGTTGGTGAATTTGTTGTTCATGTGGATAGAAACCCTCCGGCGAAAGATTAGTTGCGCAGAGGGATGATGAGGTTACTTATGTGATAGCTCGCAGGTTACTATCTGAGTATGTGGGGGGGACATTTCTGTCCGCCGCTTTTGATCTTTTGGCGGTTGATCTTAGCCACAGGAGTCACACAAAAAAAGACCACGTTCATTGCCGAACGTGGTCTCTTACTAACTCACTTCTATCGCCGATGCCTCGCCCTACGCTGCCACCACCTTTTCTTCCGCGGCGACGGTATAGACTACAACCGCTTTCCTCCCGCCTTTCGAGACGGTGGCGCAGATCGAATTCAAGTTGACGCCCTTAGCGGCGAGTTTGTCTAAACATTCCGCCAGCGCACCAGGCTTGTTAGGCAACTCCAACTCCTCGGCGGTGGTTTCCTTGTATGTGAGCTGGGCTTCGTCCAGCGCTTTCTTGGCTCGCCGCGCATCCTCGACGACGAGTTCCACCGTGCCGGTCGTCCCTTGCGCGGTTCCCAGGAGAGCGAGAATGTTCACCTTGGCGCTCCCCATTGTGCGGGCGATCTCCGCAACTGTACCCGGTCGATTCTCAATCGAAATTGTGAACTGCTTGGTCTTGGCCATGTTGGCTCCTCCTAATGGCTTTCGGCTGGGAATTATACGCCTGAGTGCGCG
>JBEKFN010000122.1:0-10819 GCA_050013295.1 Terriglobales bacterium | reverse complement strand
AAAAAGTTGCGACCAGCGGTGCATGATTATGTTTTCCAATCGAGAGAGAATGTTCGATTGTAAATGATCACGTGGGGACAGCCGCCCTCGGCTGTCCAGTCGGGGCGACAGTTCTGCCGGCGGGTGGCCCAGCCCGACTCAACCATTTGAAACCCGGGGGTGCCCCGTCCAAGCTCCGCTTGGGCGGGGACGTTGCAATATGGTATAACTGTTATACCTCATGCGATTTCACTTCGATGAACGCAAGAGCAAGCGTTTAAGAGCCAGCCCGAAAAGAGGTATCGGGTTCGAAGAGGTGCAGGAGGTTTTCTCGCACCCATACTACCTTGACCAACGCTCGGATTGTCCCGAGCAGTACCGAGCCATCGGCTGGGTGGGAGAGCAGTTGTACGCCGTTATTTTTGAGGTGCGGGAGGACGAGGAAGGAGAGTATTACCACCTCGTGACCCTCTGGAAAGCCACGAAACGGGAGCAGGAACTTTATGAAGAGCACTCGTAAACCGCGGAAGCCAATGCCGGCGGAAGCCATCGCACGCCTCGCCGACCAGGGAAGTGACGTGTCACGGTTCTTCACCAATTCCGGACGCATGATGACGCCCGGACCGATACGCAGGGTGAATGTTGACCTGGCATCGGGCATGCTGGAGGAGTTGGACCGCGCTGCCAAAGAGTTGAACATCAGCCGGCAAGCCGTGATCAAGACTCTCATCCGCCAGGCTCTTGATCGGCAGTATCGCGCACGAGGGGTTCAACCCGCTGCGAAGCGAAGGGCAAAGAGCCTCAAACGCGGGTGAACACCATTTCGAACGATATCGGCGACCACGCTGGCGGGCTTTGCCCGCCTGGGCGGACGAGGGCGTCCGCCCCCTACGTGAGTTCTGGTGAACTACGCTGCCAGACGCTTTAGGATTTCCTTGCCCAGTTTTTGCGCTTCGCCGAAAAATTTCTGGTATTCGACGAAGATTCGGTTCAGCTCCAGCGACTGGTCGGCGGTGAGCTTGTGGCGCAGCATCATGTCGCGCACGTGGACGGGATTGGGCAGGGTCGCGTCCTCGGTCAGTTCTTCAAGGGCGGTTGAGGGATTGTAGTGGTACATGGTTACATTCTATCGCTGCGGGAGGAATTTCTCAGCCTTCGCTGGTCAGTCGTCAGTGGGGTTAGTTGTCAGTGGCCAATGGCCTTTTGGGCGGCTAATTTCTGCAAACGAAGATTCAGGCTCTTTTGGTGATTGATCCGCTCGAGAACCGTTTCCACCGTGGCCGCCAGGCGATCGGAGTTCTTGTCGAGCTCCAGCGTGGACTTCTCGAAGTACGCGGCAGCGCCTTCATGGAGGAGTCTTTCCTCGTTCCTCTGCGACAGGCTGGTCAGCACGATGACCGGGATGTCCATGGTGGCGGGATTTCCTTTTAGCGCTTTTAGGACTTCCGGGCCGCTGATCTTGGGCAGCATCATGTCGAGCAAGATGATGTCGGGCAGTTTGTCATTGGCGACGCGCAAGGCTTCCTCGCCGTCGCCGGCGGTGCTGACCTCATAACCGGCTTTCGACAAAGCGCGTTCATTGGCCATCCGAAGAAACTTGCTGTCGTCGACCAAGAGCACTTTGCCGTTCGCAGCCACGCACAACCCTCCGGTAGGTTCATCGGCTGGGCGAGCGGAAAACTTAAGCGTGAGAACTGGGTCGTCCCTCCGGGGCTTGGATTCTCCTGCGCTTCGTTCCGCTGGGTTGCTCGAAGACGAGTTCTTTAAAATGATTCCCTCATGCGTAACAAAAGGGCGGCTAGCGCCGCCCCTTTGAAAACTGAGAACTGAGAGCTGACAGCTGGTTCTACGTTCCTTCCGACCAACTGGCCAGGTATTCTTCCTGCTCCGAGGTTAAGCGGTCGATCTTGATGCCGAGCGATTCCAGCTTTAGCTTGGCCACGCGTTTGTCGAGTTCCACCGGAACCGGGTAGACCTTTCTTTCTAATTTCGCGTGGTTCTTCACCATGTACTCACAGGAAAGCGCCTGGTCGGCAAAGCTCATATCCATCACCGACGCCGGATGCCCTTCGGCGGCGGCCAGGTTGATGAGGCGGCCTTCGCCGAGCAGGTTGATGCGGCGACCGTCTTTCAGCGAGTACTCGTCGACGAAGGTGCGCGTGGTGCGCTTGGAGGACGACAGCTTTTCGAGCGCCGGGATATCGATTTCGACGTTGAAGTGGCCCGAGTTGGAGATGATGGCGCCGTCCTTCATAAGTTCGAAGTGCTGCTTGGCGAGCACGTTCTTGTTGCCAGTGACGGTGCAGAAAACGTCGCCGATCTTGGCGGCCTCTTCCATGCTCATCACGCGGAAACCGTCCATCACCGCTTCGAGCGCTTTGGTCGGATCGATTTCGGTGACGATGACTTCCGCTCCCGTGCCGCGCGCGCGCGAAGCGAGGCCGCGGCCGCACCAGCCGTAGCCGGCGACCACGAACTTCGACCCCGCGAGCAGGAAATTCGTGGCGCGGATGATGCCGTCAATCGTCGATTGCCCGGTGCCGTAACGATTGTCGAACAGATGCTTGGTGTCGGCGTCGTTGACAGCCATGATGGGATAGCCCAGCACGCCTTCCTTCGCCATGGCACGCAGGCGAATCACGCCGGTGGTCGTCTCTTCGGTGCCGCCAAGCACGTTCGACAATTCCGCCTTGCGCTTGGTGTGGAGCACGGTGACCAGGTCGGCGCCATCGTCCATGGTGAGCTGCGGCTTGTGATCGACCGCCGCCATAATGTGCGCGTAGTAGGAGTCGTTGTCCTCGCCTTTGATGGCGAAAACGGGGATGTTGTAGTCGCGCACCAGACTGGCGGCGACGTCATCCTGAGTGGACAGCGGGTTGGAAGCGCACAACGCCGCGTCGGCGCCGCCGTCACGCAACGCGATCATTAAGTTTGCGGTCTCGGCCGTCACGTGCAGGCAAGCGGAAACGCGGATGCCCTTGAGCGGCTGGTTCTTGATGAATTCCTTGCGGATGATCTGCAGCACCTTCATCGACTGGTTCGCCCACTCGATGCGTTTCTTGCCCAGATCGGCCAGTTCAAATCCCTTTACGTCGCTGCTAACTGATGTCGTAGCCATTTTTCTCCCTATCCCCGGATGATGACGGATTATGAATGTCTATGCGGCTTGTATGCTGTGGAAGCGCTGTTCGCTTTTCGCTGTTGGCGATTCGCTAAAGGCGAAAAGCGAAAGGCGAAGAGCGATCAGCGCTTTCCGGTGTTGACAAACTATTTCCTCGCTCCGGCCGGCTCCCGCTTCAAGCCGGCGTCGGCGGCCAGTTTGGCGGCTTTGTCGGTTGCTTCCCAAGTGAAATCGGCGTCGCTGCGTCCGAAATGTCCGTACGCAGCCGTCTTGCGGTAAATCGGACGGCGCAAGTTCAGCGAATCTATGATCTCGCGCGGCTTGAGCTTGAAGTTCGCCCGCACCAGATCTGGAATCAGCTTCGCATCAATCTTCTCGGTTCCGAAAGTATCCACCAGTACGCTGACGGGATCAGCAACACCGATCGCGTATGCGAGTTGCACTTCGCAGCGATCGGCCAAGCCGGCGGCCACGATGTTCTTGGCGATGTAGCGCGCCATGTAGGCGGCGGAACGATCCACCTTGGTCGGATCCTTACCGCTGAATGCGCCGCCACCGTGACGTCCCATACCGCCGTAAGTGTCGACGATGATTTTGCGCCCGGTCAGTCCGGAATCGCCCATGGGCCCGCCGATGACGAAGCGTCCGGTGGGATTGATGTGGTACTTGGTGTCTTCATCGAGCAGGTTGGCCGGAATTACGGCCTGGATGACGTACTTCAAAATGTCGGCGCGCAGTTCGTCGTTGGTGACGGTTTCGGAATGCTGGGTGGAGACTACTACGGCATCGACCCGCTTCACTTTGCCGGGCGCGTCGTATTCGACCGTGACCTGTGATTTTCCATCGGGCCGCAAGTAGGGGCAGGTGCCATTTTTGCGAACTTCAGAAAGCTTCAGGCAGAGCTTGTGGGCGAGTGAAATCGGAAGGGGCATCAGTTCGGGAGTCTCATTGCAGGCGAAGCCGAACATCATGCCCTGGTCGCCGGCGCCGCCGATGTCCACGCCCATGGCGATATCGCCGGACTGCTTGTTGATGCTGGAAATTACGGCGCAGGTATTGGAGTCGAAGCCGTAGACGGCGTTGTCGTAGCCGATGGACTGGACCACGCCGCGGACGAGATTTTGAAAATCGACGTAGGCTTTAGTAGTGATCTCGCCGGCGATCACGACCAGGCCGGTGCAGGTCAGGGTTTCACAGGCGACGCGGCTGTTCGGATCATCCCGCAGGCAGGCGTCGAGAATGGCATCGGAAATCTGGTCGGCGATCTTATCCGGATGTCCCTCGGTTACAGACTCCGAGGTAAACAGAAAACGATTGGTTGCTGGCAAGCTGATATCTCCTAAAGGTAGCTTCTAACGTTCATTTCCAATAACGGGGGGCTTACGGAGCCAAGGGCTCTTGACCAAGTTTGGCTTTTGGTTTGGCTTAGTCTTCATCCAAAACGGTACCAGAGATGACCGCCTAAGCGCAATCGAATTGGCAGAGCCGGAGGGAGCTGCCATTCGTTTGGACCCAGTCGGCATTGGACGGCGGAAGGGGGCGGTAAACCTAAGAAAAAAAGGAGACAAGGTTAAGGCTTCGTAGGCGGCGATGGGGCATTCGGTAACATTCCTCCAGGGCCAAAAGTAACGCTCTTGACCTCGCCGGACGTTCCCCCAGTGTCGACCTTCTTTCCGTTGAAGCGAAAGTCGATGCCACCGGAGTTTCCCGCCCTGACGATGATTTCTTTCCGGCCTTGGACCGAGCGCTCGCTGCCTGCGGCCAAAAGTTCGGACGAGAAAGTCTTGCCGTCGGCAGTGATCGAGACCCAGGAGTCTTCGCGGGCATGAAGGACGACCGTAAACTCGCCCGGAGTTGCGGCGGCAGCGGTTATGTCCGGAGGCGTTTTGGGGGCGACAGAGGGAGCGGATTCTCCCGTCGGCGAAGCGTTTGTTGGCGAACCGGAGGTGGGCGAAGCGCCGCCACTCTCTTCGTTTGCTCCCCCGTTTGCTCCGCTGCTTGCGACGCCGCCTCCTGCGACTGGCACCGGCGCCGGGGCCGTGGTTGGAGTCGGCCGAATTGACTGTCGGGCGCGCTCCCGCTCGCGATGGCTCCAGAAGGAGAGTGCGAGGGCGCGGACGAGTAGAAACGCGGCGAACAGACCCCAAGGTAGTTGGCGAGCAGGGGTGTCGGAGATCGCCTCCAGGCGGCGGATGTTCTGTTCATTTTCGCGCGCTTCATTTTTGCGCTCTCCGTCTTCATGCCCTCCGATTTCCGTCCTCGGGGGAGGGGCGTCGCCGGAAGCTTGCAGGTATTCGGCAACGGTCTGATCTTCGTCGAGGCCAACGCAACGGGAATAGGCGCGGACAAAGCCCTTGTTGAAGATGCCTCCCGGCAACTGGTTGAACTTATCTTCTTCCAGTGCCTGCAGCATGCGCGTCCCGATCTTGGTGGAGTCGGAAATCTGCTCCAATGTGATCTTGCGCTTTTCGCGCTCCTGTTTCAGTTTTGCGCCAAAGGAAGACAAACCAGTCTCTCGCTTTCGTTGGATGGCGAACAAAATCTTACTCTGTTGAGAGGATAGATCATAGAAAATTGGTAATTGGTGACTTCTAATTGGTAATTTGAAACCGATCCCCCGCCATGATCTGGGTTTCACCGGTGGGTTGGCGTAACTGGTACCTGTTACCGACGTTCATTGCCGGAGCGGTGCGGCGAAACCTATAATTTTCATATCCAGCTACTCGAACTGAGGAGTTCATGTCGGAGGCCGCGGGCAAATCCCCAATTCGCCTGTCGCAAGAACTGACCATCTTCCACGATGTCGCCAAGGCGCTGACATCCTCGCTTAACCTCGATTCGATTTTGCAGACCATCATGGAAAAAATGGCGGAATACTTCCGCCCCGATACCTGGTCGCTCCTGATGGTGGATGAAGAAAAAGACGAGCTCTATTTCGCCATCGCGGTAGGGGCTGCGGCGGAGGTGCTGTCGAAGGCGCGCTTGAAAGTGGGGGAGGGAATTGCCGGTTGGGTAGCCAAGCACGGGCACTCGCTGATTGTGCCCGACGTGCAGTGCGATCCGCGCTTCTCATCCCGGCTGGACGAGATGACGCAGTTGCAGACCCACTCCATCATCTGTGTGCCGTTGCGCTCCAAACACCGCGTGCTGGGCGTGATCCAACTGGTCAACGCCAATGTGGAGATGAGCGAACAGGAGATGTTCTTCCTGCAGGCTTTGTGCGACTACGCCGCGATTGCGATCGAGAATTCGAGATCGGTGGAGAAGATTCAGGAACTGACCATCACCGACGATTGCACCGGCCTCTTCAATGCGCGCCATCTGCACAAAACGCTGGAAACCGAGGTCTACCGCTCGGCGCGCTTCGCCTACGAGTTCAGCGTGATTTTCATCGACCTCGACTATTTCAAGCAGGTCAACGACCGGCATGGACATTTGGTGGGAAGCCGGCTTCTGGCCGAAGTCGGATACCTGATCAAAGCGCAGTTGCGGCTGATTGATTTCGCCTTCCGCTATGGCGGAGACGAGTTCGTGGTTCTGCTGCCGCAAACCACTAAAGATCAGGCGGTGGTGGTGGCGAAACGTTTGCAGGATTCCATACGATCGGGAACCTTCTGCACCGAGCAGGGTTTGAACCTGACCGTGCGCGCCAGTATGGGGCTGGCGACCTTTCCGCACGATGCGCAGACCCCGCACGACATCATCCGTCAGGCGGACGAGATGATGTATATGGTGAAGAACACCACCCGCGACAATATCGGCATTGTGTCGCGCGGGGTACTGGAGACGTAGGGTAGGGACAGCCGCCCTCGGCTGTCCAAGCGAGCGCAGCTCGCTAGGGGTTCGCCTACAAAGAGCGCATTTGGCGTTTTGCGCCGCGGGAAGGCCGAGGGCGGCTGTCCCTACGTGGGTGGGTGGGGCTTGTAGGGATTCTTCGGCTCCCTTGACCATAGCCAGCGATACTCTTCGCATGCTGACGCTAGTCCTTTTCGAACCGGATTGTTAAGGATGTACTTAATCTTCTCATCGAGTTTTCCGACGACCTAAGCACTCGATCATACGATTCGGTTTGCCACAGTTTCCCGGTGCGACCAAGCTGCCGATTAATCTTGTGGGCGGAAGCGCCTTTGATCGCATCCATAATTTCGCGCAAAGTATATACCTCACCGGCTTGCTCGTTAACGAGCGGCGTGAAGATCATGTGCACGTGGTCAGGCATTACGACGACAGCGCTAATGTCAATCTTTATATTGATATCGTGAAGGCAACACCCTAACGCAACGTCGCGAGCGGCCTCGGGAAGGATCCAACGTTGGTGGGTGCAGAAGGTCAGGAAGTGGGGTTTGCCGTCGCGCTGGAGGTGCGGGAGTTTGCGGCGGTAGAACGCCTTCGGCATGCGCAACCTCGACGGGATCGAGAATGCTCCAGCCGCACCGGTGGCGCGGTGACTTGCGTCACCGCTCGCATGTGAGATTGCGCTGCTCGCGGCGGGGGGCGAGCTGCGCTCGCCTGGACAGCCGGGGGCGGCTGTCCCTACGTTCGTTACTGCTTTTCCCGCTTCTGCAGATCCGCCGGCTGGTCGGTTTTCGGCTGCGCTTCGGTTGGGTCCGGTTTCCACGTATACGCGTTCGCGGGCGCGGCAGGGTTCACGCCGAAGTCCCACACATAGAGGCTGATTGCTTCTTTCCCCAGCATCTCGATGAGGGCGTATTCGCCGGTTGCGAGAGGCTCGGCGGGCGTGAGCTTGACCCAGCCTCCGGTCATGGTAGTGACCGTGGACGCGACAAAACGCTCGTCGGTTTTCATCTTTCCGGTTACCGCGACGTTGACCCCGCCGGCAATGCGTTTGCCGCCCTTGACCTGGACACGAATAATCTTGAAGCGCTCCCCGGCGGGCGGCAGCGGCGGAGGAGGAGGTCCGCCGGTGGCGGCCTGCACGGTGGCGGGCGCGCCCTGGTTCGCCTCGCTATTATTCAAGTCGATGTTGATGTAAAGCGAAGGCACGGTGGTGTGCGACTGAATTTTGGCATGGGCCTCGGGAAGGTCGATCGTTTGCTTGGCGCCGGACATCGGATTGATCGCCGCCCGCAGAATATTCGACTTTGTCTTCTTATCCAATTCGCTGCCCGATTGCTGCAGTTCGGCGAGCTGCGGCTGATTCTCATAGGTATCGAGGAGAAAAATGCCGCCTTCGTCGGGCAGGCGCAGACCGGGCGCAACCTGCGGGGAACGGGCTTGTTCGGCTTTCCGTTCGGCCTCCAGTTCCTTGTCGAGTTCGACCGCTTCCGGAGCGACCTTGCCCTGCAGGCGGCCTTGCTCAAACTTAGCGGTTGCGTCCCAGTCAATCAGCGAGTTCGGGACTTCCTCCCACTCGCCGCGCTCGGCGCTGAAATAGCGGACGCGGTCGCCGTGAATTTCATACTTGGTGATGGACTGGTAGGAGCCGTCTTTCAGAATGAGGCGGTGAGCCTGGATGGGAGCGGGAACCTGGGCGAGACAAAAGAGGGCTGACACGAGGATCGCCGCCGCTAGAAGTCCCGCCTTGCCGAAGCCCGTTCTGCCCAGGAATGATTTCATGCCGCAGAACATTATCGGTCTTTTCTAGTGCTTCTGGAAGGTTAGATGCGATCCCGTTTGCAGATGAATAGCTCACTACGGAGGCACAGAGTCACAGAGAAAACCTAAACCGGGGAAAACCCAAAAATCGCATTTCTCTGTGTCTCCGTGATGCTGTGGTGAAAAAGCTGTTTCTGCGAGCTGCTTCTGCAAGATTGACACAGGCTCCTGGAGTCTCTACGCTGAATTGTATGGAAGTGAGAATCACGCCTGACCTTGAAGCCAAGCTAGCCCGCCTAGCCACTGAGCGGGGTCAGGATACGCAGGCGCTCGTGCAGGAGGCAATCGAGAAGTTCGTCGACTACGACGAGTGGTTTCTCCGCGAAGTGGAAAAGGGACTGTCCGCCGCCAACCGTGGCGAATTGATTGACCATGAAGACATCGGAAAGTTGATTAACCGCCGGTATCCTGGCTGATGCGTATCCGATGGACGGAGCCGGCCGCGCGTGACCTCACCGGTATCTGCGACTACACACAAGAACATCACGGACCGGGGCCAGCGCACAAATTGGCGTTGCGAATATACGAAGCAATAGGCTCCCTTCCGCAGTTTCCCCATCTTGGCCGTTTGGGACGTAAGCTAGGTACTCGCGAGCTTGTCTTACCGGGCTCACCCTTTCTTGCCGTTTATCGCGTTCGCAAAGACGTTATCGAAATCGCCCGCATTTTGCATGGCGCGCAGAAGTGGCCGTAGCGGTCTCCGGCCCCGCTGAGGATCCAGTCTTCGACTATGATTGTGCCTTCCATGTGGGCTGCCGGCTTTTCGCGCTCCATCATCGCGTGTCTCTGCGCAATTTTGTTGCTCCTGGCCGCGTGCAAGACAAAGCACGAAGCGCAGCCTGATCGTCCTCGACTTGCTCCAAATGTCGCGATGCGAGACGTCGCTTTCCACAGTGCTGCGCTCAACCGCGACATGCAGTACCGCGTCGTATTACCGCAGAAAATTGCTCCGGGGACAAAGCTGCCGGTTGTCTTCTTGCTGCACGGCGGAGGCGGCGGCTTTCACGATTGGTCCAACTACTCTGACTCGGCAGGATTTGCTGAGCGAGGTCTAATTCTCGTTATGCCGGAGGGCGATGAGTCGTACTGGGTGAATGCGGCCGAGCGGCCGCAGGATCGCTACGAAGACTACATCGTCAACGATCTCATCGCAGACGTTGGGAGCAAGTTCCCAGCGGCATCAGCGCGAGCGAGTCGCGCGATCATCGGAGTCTCGATGGGTGGGTACGGCGCAGTCAAACTGGCTCTCAGCCATCCTGACTTGTTTGCCTTCGCGGGAGGGATCAGTCCCGCCCTCGATGTCCCCAGCCGCCCGTTTTCCGTCAAGCGGATTCAACAATGGTGGCACCACAGATCAATCTTCGGACCATGGGGAAGTCAGGCACGACGTAACGGCGATCCCTTTGTGCTCGCTCGATCTGCCGATCCTGCGAGAACGCCGTACCTCTTTCTGACCTGCGGTGAACAAGAGGGGTTACTACCTGCGAACCGCAGTTTCGCGGCGCTGCTGGAAAGCCGTCATTTTCGATACGAGTTCCACGTGGTTCCGGATGGCCACGACTGGAATCAATGGGATAGCCGGTTGCCGAGCATGTTTCAGAGCTTGTTCGAGCATTTGGGTTTGAACTGACAGGCTGAGAGCTGACAGCTGAAAGCCGCTTTTTCCACATTCCCTTCCAGAAAAACTTCTGCCATAATTGATCGTGCACCCCAACCCGCACAAATTTCCCAATAAAATTAAAGCGAGGAAGCGATGTCGGCCAAGTACATCTTTGTAACCGGCGGTGTGGTCTCATCACTAGGCAAAGGTCTGGCGGCGGCCTCCATCGGTTGCCTGCTCGAAAGCCGCGGCCTCAAGGTCAACCTGATGAAGTTCGATCCCTACCTGAACGTGGATCCGGGGACACTGTCGCCGTTTCAGCACGGCGAAGTGTTCGTCACCGACGACGGCGCCGAAACCGATCTCGACCTCGGCCACTACGAACGCTTCACCCACGCCAAACTTTCTCGCGATAACAACTGGACCACCGGGCGCCTCTACGAGCAGATTATCGCCAAAGAGCGCCGGGGCGATTACCTGGGCAAGACCGTGCAGGTGATTCC
>JBEKFN010000121.1:0-10850 GCA_050013295.1 Terriglobales bacterium | reverse complement strand
CACGTTGGCGGGAGAAAGTCATCGGACGATAGACCCTCATGCCTTGAAAATCCCCGCCCGAAGGGCGGAATACTCACTAACGGAGAACGCCGCTTCTCCATTTCACGCTGAGCCAAGACACGGTACGCTTTTCAAGAGCTCGTCAACGGCCCCTCGATCGGCGGCTTTCGAACCAAGGAATCCGGCAACCAATCGCGATCCTAGGCCCGCCTCTGCCAGCGGCACAGCCCACGCCAGTGATCGTTCGGAGCCGGAAAGCACTTTGTCAACGACAAGTGAAAGAAACGGAATTTGACCACAATTGTCGATGACGACTTCAGGAAAGTCGACAGGTAAATTCAGTCCGCTGATCTCAGCTAGCCGCAGCGCTGCCGGGGCGTCGTGTGATGCGTAGGCGGCCAAGAGCCTAGGGAGACTATTTCCGCCTTGCTTCCGTACCAGTTGTTCGTAGAATTCGCCCAGGTCGATTTGGCCGCCGGTGATAGGGACATATTTTGAGCACTGGGCAGCATCACGGACCACGACGTTGAACAGATGCAAATCTTGTAACCATTGTTCGTTCCAACTAGACTCTGCAGTCTTCATTAAAGAGTCTCGCGTACTTTCCGCAAATGTCTGCCACGCCGCGTGCTCGTAGTTCTTTGTCTCTAAGAAACAGCGCGCCAGAAGCCGGTCGTCGCCCAGCGCGGAGACTTTGGAAATTGCGTCATCGCGCAACAAACGCTGAACCAGCCCACATGCGAACGGAATTACTTCAATTAGCCGTGAAGGACCCCGCGTCGTTGGATCCTTACGAAAGGCCCTATGCATGTCGATCAGGCGGTCGACACCATTTTTTTGCCCTTGGACCGCCTCATGCGCAGCAAGGAACTCACAGAATGTCAGGTGAATAAAGCGAAACGTTTCCCTTTCTTTTTCCTGGCTGACCAAGCCCGTGTCCTTTGCAATTGCAAGAAAAATGTCCTCGGCCTCTTGATCGCCACACTTCATCACTTCCCTAACAACGCGCATAGCCTCCGCCCAATGGAGGGAATTTGCCGCCTGATTGGCGTCCAGTAGGTGTTCGTAAGCGACACGACCTAGTATTCGCTCACGCTGTTCACGGAGCTTACCGGGAAGTGGTGCCGGTCCCGTTTGGCGCAGTCGTCGCTTTACCAGCAACTCGTCGAGAACTCTTCTATAAAAGTCTGTCCTCGATTCTGGAGTGAGTGGATCAGACCCCGACTGGCGCTCGGCTACGTACATCGCGAGCACCAATGGATTAGTACACATCTCCCTCAAGGTCGGGCGGTCCGTCAATTCGGCATAGATAGAGGGCCCGACGCGGCGATCAGTAAAAGGCCAACGGGACAGGAACTCGTATATATCGGTGGGAGAAAATGGTTTCACGAAGACGGCCTTCCCGAAGCTGCTCCGAAATGCATCTTTGATTTGTTGATGAAGCTGCGTGCGCATGGTCAATATGAGCGTGTTCCTGTCGCTGAAATTGCTCAGAAGTTCGGAAAGACCGACAATGGAATCTTGCACTCGTGCGTACCCGGCACTGGCGACCTCGTCCAACCCGTCGAGTAATACCAGGAGGCCAGACACGCGGGCATAGTTGTCGAAACAATCCTCCATCCCGTAAACAGCACTCCTGGCAGCTGATCTCTTGAGTTCGTCATAGAGCCAGCGGCCCAACTTTTTGCTCGCGATAGTGTTCGGTATGGAAATGTTCTTGAGTTCGACCAGTACCGGCAGCTTAGCCTTCGACGGACTCGCCGTGGCCGCCAAGCACGCGTCGCGGAAAAGACGCTTGACGAGTGACGACTTTCCCGACCCTGGATCTCCGATGACACGAATTCTATTCCCGGCTGTAAACAGAGTGCTTTGGTCATAGCTTTCTGTCTGAGTGCTCTGCTGTTCCAATGTCAGGTTGACGAACACCCGGTCTATTTCCAGCTTTACATCGGTACTGGACGGAACGTAAAGGTACTTGTTTTCCTTTTGGAGTTCGAGCCTGCAGTATCGCTTAAGCGTAAATCGAGCAGCTAGCGAATGCATTACCACGCGGCCCACCCAGTAGCAGGCACCCTCGAACAAAAAGCCTCCCCAGGTTTTTCCGTGCTTGCGGAGTATGCCGAGGAAATACGTGGCGAGAGGTACGAAGAGGAGGGTAACGATCAGTGTTGGGATGTCAAAATGCCAACCGTTACTGCGTCCTAAGAAATGGCTCATTGTAGATTGAGTCCTGTCCGTAGAATGCTGCGCCGTTTCGTCTTGCTTCTAATATAGGGGCCGGAAATTACGATGGGGCATTCCGCGCGACCTGAATCCGAACTTTACGAACCGGAGCGATCCGCGAGCCACGCCGCCTTATCGTCTGCAAGACGCGCGCGCAACTTGTCTCCCGCTATGCCTTCGCCCCGGTCGAGCTGGGCCAGGCCCCGCTCGATCTTGGCGTTGATAGCGTCTTTATTTTCCTGAAGCCAGACCTCGCGTTCGCTTTGTATTTCCAGCGCATCGAAGAGCACGTCTTCCACACTCTCGAACGCGCCGCTACGCAGCCGCTGCTGAATGAGCGCCTCGATTCCCGGACGTTTTATTTCGATGGTCATGGCGCAACCCTCTGGCAACTGTTCTGCCCCCACCCTACCGCCGGGCTAGCCCTCGGTCAACCGGAATAGCTCTTTCGTCGCAAACACGCCGAGTCTATCTGCTGCGAAGGGTGGGGCACTCTGCCCTAGCACAGAACCAGAACGCGCCCACCCTTACTCCCTGGAATCGACTCGATGGCCCCGCGAGGCGACGAGGGGGTCTGCTCTGCAGGACCGGAGAGCCGTGAGAGATGCGGGTCACGATACAGCAACCCCTTCCTCGTGGAGCGGGTTCGCATCTTTTGTTCGGAATTCGTAACGGCCCCAATCGCCCGTTGCCTCGGCCGAAGGGTGCGGCACCTCGCAGCGCGCCTCGCGCAGCCAAATGCATGGGTCCTTCGCTTCGCTCAGGATGACAAATTTGCGGAGATGACAAATTTGTGGCGGCGACAGATTGTGGCGAGGCGGCTCACTCCCGTTCCGACAACTTTCTTACTGCTTTGGCTAACTCCGGGAGTTTGGCGTAGGCGGCGCAGCACCTCAACCACAATTTGTGATCGATGGCGGGAGCGCCGCTGACCATGGCTCCGGCGGGAACGTCGTGCGGGATGCCGCTTTGCGCAATGGCGATAGCTCCGTCTCCGATCTTGACGTGGCCGGAGACGCCTACTTGTCCGGCCAGGATGACGTTGTTGCCGACGTCGGTAGTGCCGGCGAGACCTACTTGTGCGCAGACGAGCGTGTCGTGGCCTATGGTGCAGCTGTGGCCTACGTGGACCAGGTTGTCTAGTTTCGCGCCTTGTCCTATGCGGGTCTCGCCTATGCTGGCTCGGTCGATGCAGGTGTTGGCTTGGAGTTCGGCGTCGCTCTCTACCACTACGTTGCCGGACTGGACGATTTTGTGCCAGTGTCCGTCATCTTCATCCTTGGCGAAGCCGAAACCGTCGCAGCCCACGATGGCTCCATTCTGCAGCAGAACGTTGTCTCCTAGTTGGCAGAATTCTCTTATTACGGCGTGGGCGTGGCCGAAGAAATTGTTGCCTATGGTTACTCCGCGATAGATGACTACGTGGGCTAGGAGGACGGCGTTGTCTCCGATTACGACGTCTTCGTCGATCACTACGTAGGGGCCGATGTGCGCGTTCTTGCCTAGCTTGGCTCGGGGATGAACTACCGCGGTGGGATGGACTCCGGGGGCGTAGCGCGGCGGTTGGTAGAAAAGCTCGATGGCCTTCGCCCAGGCTAGATACGGGTTCTTGCTGCGCAGCATTCCCGTGGAGATGGCGGGAAAGTTTTCCGCTACTATCACCGCCGAAGCTTTCGTCGACTTCGCGGCGGCGTTGTATTTCGGATTCGACACGAAGGTCAGTTGGCCTGGGCTCGCGTGTTCTATGCCGGCTACGCCGGAGATTTCGGTTTCGGGTGGGGCGTTGTCTATGCGTGCATTTAGTGCTTTGGCTATCGTGGCTAGTTTCATGGCGGTGTCTCGGGAATTGTAGCGGAAGGCGGGCGCGGCGGTGCGGCGGGTGGATAGTCTGCGGCGAAGGCCGAGCTGCGCTCGGCTTGGACGGGCGAGGGCGCCCGTCCCCACACGAGCTGCGCTTGGGTGGGACGGACGAATGCGTCCGTCCCTACGCGAGCTACTGCTCGAAGAGCGTTACTTGGCGGGTATCGGGCTGGCCGCCTTTTCGGCGGCGGTTGGCTGCTCCTATTACCGCTAGGACCGTCACCGATGTCAGCGCTTCTCGGGGCACGAACACGCGCTGTGTGTTCGAACGCAGGTCGGGAGGGTTCACTAGAAATCCTTCGGCGGGATTTTGCGTTAGGTCGTTGGGCAGGATGCCTTCGATCACTTCGCTGTCCTTGAACTTCAGGCGCACCCACAGGCCTTCGGTGCGCGGGCGGGTGGTGAAAGTCTTGCGGAGCATCAAGTCGGTATCGGAAAACTCGCGGACAAAATAAACGGCCTTGATTTCTCGCAGATCGATGGCTACCACGTTGCCGGAAGTGTTGAGCAGTTCTAGCTTGCCCTCCACCACAAAGTTGGCGGGCGCGACGTAACCGCTGACCGAGTCGCGGTCGTGTTTCCGCACGATCACTTTCTTGTGGGTCGAGGGCATGGGGCTAGGAACGCTTTCAAAGCTTGGAGCTAATAATGCTCGGAACCAGTAACGCCTGGACCTAATAAAGCCCGCACGCGACAGCACAGTCGGCGGCGGCCATGGAAGTTCCAGATGCGATTCTCGCACTTTCCCGATGAATTCGGACAGTTTGTGCCTTCACAGTAGCCAAACGGTAAACGTTTGTGTTATTTTCTCTGTTTACTGGGATGGCAAGAGTGCGGTATAAGTCTAATGTCTAGAGGGAGTTAGATTCCGCCGACGGGCAGCTCGGCAAGTCTTGAGCGGCTCTCCTGTGGAAATCCTGTGGATCACGCCCCGGTCGAGCCCAGCGAAGGGCCACCACCAGGCGACTAGGAAGGCATGGCCGATTACCTATACACGCTGGAAACCCGGCTCTCGCCGGACCAACAAAAGGCCGTCGCTCTTGTCTTAGACGCCGCCAGGTCGGCGGGGATGAACCTGTATCTGACCGGCGGCGCCATCCGCGACATCATTACCGGCTTTCCCATCCGCGATTTGGATTTCACGGTTCAGGGCAACGCGCTCAAGCTGCAAAAAGATCTGGAGCGGGCGGGAGCGGTGGTGGGTGACGCCGACAACGAGACGCGGAGCCTGCTGCTGACGCTGCCGGGTGGGGTTCGCGCCGAGATTGCGATGGCGCGCTCGGAGCGCTACGACAAGCCGGGTAAGCCTCCGCAGATGGCTCCGGCCACAATCATTGAAGATCTTCGCCGCCGCGATTTCACGGTTAACGCGATGGCCCTGTCGCTGAACGAGGGATCGCGCGGGCTGTTGATGGATCCATTCAACGGTGTGGCCGACATCGAAGCGAAAGTAATCCGCGTGTTGCATAACTACGCGTTTCTTGAGGATCCGTCGCGGATGATCCGCGCCACGCGCTTTACTACTCGCTTTCACTGGCCGCTCGAGGAACGGACACAGGCGCGTTACGAATCGGGCAAGGAAAACAACTACATCGAATACATCCGGAGTTCGAGCATCGGATACGAGATCGAGCAGTTGGCGTACGAGGACGATCCGCAAGGCGTTCTGAAGGCTTATGAAAAAGAGGGTTGGCTGAAAGTGCTGAATCCGCGCTGGAGCACGGCCAAAGTGGACACGGCCGGTTTGGGCGCGCTGATGAAAACCCGGCAGCAAATGAACGACCTTGGCTATGCTCCGGAAGTTGCGCCCCTGGTGCTGCATTTCCTCACCGAGCGGCTGGGCGACAAGGATATTTCAGATTTGCGGCGGGCGATTCCGCGCAAGGATCTGGTGGAGGCCTGGAAGGATCTGGATTCGAACGCCCACAGCCTGGCGAAACGCTTGTCGGGCAAGGAAGCGGCTACACCATCGCGGACGTGGCAACTGCTGTCGTCGGCGCGTCCGGAGATGATTCTGTTTCTGGCGATTACGGCGCGGCAGCAGGCGGTGGTGCAGAAGATCAAGAATTTCTTCACCAAGTGGCGGCAAGTGCAGCAGAAGATTCCGTTGCCGGAGATGACGGAACTCCGCATCACGCCGCAGATGCCGGCGTATCCGAAGATCGCGAACGATGTGTTCCTGCTGTTGTTGGATGGCAAGCTGCGATCGCGGACGGAGACGCTGAAGTTTCTGAAGCCGCTGGCTCCGCCACCTCCGCCGCCACCGCCGCCTCCGCCGACAAAACGGGGCAGAGCAGGCAAGGCTGCGGCCGTTGCTCCTGCGGCGGCTAGCATGAAGACGGGCGCTAAGGGGAAGGGAAAAGTTGCGGCTGCGGCTCCGGCAACCGCGGCACAGATGAAGTCCGCCCCGGCGGCGAAGCCTGTGATGGCGGCGAAGAGCGCTGCTCCTGCAAAGCTAGCGAAGCCAGCTGCGGCTGCCAAGGCACGCCAGCCAGCCAAGGGTTCTGTCATCAAAAAGCCGGGCAAACCTGCCAAGCCCACGAAGCCGGCCGCTAAAAGGAAGGCAAAGGCCACTAGCAAGGCCAAGAAGAAGAGCAAATAACGCGGGTTTTCGGGGCGTTGTGAACCTGGCCTGCGGGCTATTCGGTGCTCAGCCCCTAAAGGGGCATCTTCTTGCGAAAAACTTGCGGTATCGCTAAAGCGATACCCTGATACGAAGCCGGCTTGAACTTGCGGTATCGCTAAACAACTTGCGGAAAAAGTACCTTCTGTACCGCAGCACGACCTCAGGGGCTAAAGCCGATACCGAAAATACGCCAGTTATCGCAGCGGTAAACCGCTGCGCCACCCAAAAGCAAGTGCAACGTCGAGTTTTGTAAAGCGATACGGTGATCCGAACCCGGCTTTTCTCCTCATCGAGACGAGTCAAACTGGGCTATAATGTGGGCATGCGGCGCTGGTTGTCCATAGCGACGTTTAGCCTGATTCTGCTCGCGCTGCCTGTGTGGGCGCAGCGGCGCGGCGGTGGTGGGGGCGGCGGTGCTCATTTCGCCTCACGTGGCGGGTCTGCCATACACTCCTCCGGCGTACATTCCTCGGGCGTACATTCCTCCGGGTCGTTTCGCGGCGGTAGTTTTGGGCGCGGCTCCGGCGTTCGTATTCGGACTGGAAACCGCTACTACAATCAGCGAGGCACCTACGGACGACGGGGCTATTACCCTTATTACCCGTACGCGGGGTATTATCCCTACGGCTGGTACGATGATCCTCTCGCTTATAACACAGACAGCGAAGATCAGGATTCGTATGCCGGTGCTTCTTATCCTGCTCCCTATCCTGAGAACGACAGCGGAGTGCAGCGTGATGTGCAGGCGCTGAACGGAAAGATCGACCGGCTGCAAGCCGATGTCGAAGCGCGCAATCGACCGAAGACAGACCAGGAACCCGCGACGGCGCTGGTTTTCCGCGACCAGCATATTGAAGAAGTGCGCAATTACGCGATCGCGGGTGAAACGCTCTGGATACTCAATGCGCAAGCCGCGAAGAAAATTCCGCTCGCCCAGCTCGATCTTCCTGCCACGGTCAAGATGAATGACGATCGCGGCGTGGATTTTCAGGTGCCGAGATAGCGCTTCAGTCAGTATGCGCGAAGTAGCGATTCTTGCTGTCTTGTGTTTCTGCTCCCTTGATATCCACGCGCAAGCCATGAATGGGCTTCCGAAGCGCAAGCATGAACTCCAGGCTATCCTTGACTATATTTCTTCCAGTTGGAGCGTCTTAAGTCGTTCGACCACGACTTGCGAGGGGATTGCCGACCCGAAGCTCACCGAGATCGCCACACTCTATCTACCGGCAGATCTGGCAATGCCCGCCGCATTACAGAAACTTTCGCGGGAGTGCAACGTGCGCGTGGAACATCTACCCCACATCATTCACGGGCCTGGGCAGGTGACGGGGAACGGGATTCAACCACCCGGCTTGCTCTTCCTGGAAAATCCCTATGTCGTCCCGGGCGGACGATTCAACGAGATGTATGGCTGGGATAGCTATTTTATTATTCGGGGGCTACTGCGCGCGGGAAAGGTCGAGCAAGCGCGAGGCATGGTGGAAAATTTCTTCTTTGAAATCGAGCACTACGGCGCCGTCCTGAACGCCAATCGAACCTATTACCTTACACGATCGCAGCCGCCCTTTTTGAGTTCCATGATTATCGCGGTGTACGAGGCGGAGAAGGCGCGCGGGCATGAAGATTTGAAATGGCTGGCGAAGGCCTATCACTATGCGAATCAGGACTATGAAATGTGGCTGCGGGCGCCACATTTGGCGGGAGCGACCGGGTTGTCGCGGTACTACGATTTTGGCGAGGGGCCGGTCCCCGAAGGGTTGCACGATGAGACTGGCTATTACCACGACGTGCTCGCATATTTTGTCAAGCAGATGCGGCAAAGTCCGTACCTGGTGGAAGCGGAAACGGCCGACGCGCTCAAGCACCCTGAGTATTCGCTGCGGCTCTGTGCAGACGATTCGCCCGAGGCCGATTCGAAATGCGTTCAGATCAAACACGTCGCCTTAAGCGAGGAATATTACAAGGGCGATCGCAGTATGCGCGAATCGGGGTTTGATATTTCCTTTCGTTTTGGACCTTATGGGGCGGAGACTGACCATTACGCGCCCATTTGTCTCAACAGTTTGCTGTACAAGACAGAAACGGACCTGGAGACAATTAGCAAATGGTTGGGGGACCGGCCCGCCGGCGCACAATGGCATCAACGGGCAGAGAAACGCAAAAGGATCATGCGTACACTGCTGTGGGACCGCCGGCGCGGTCTGTTCTTTGACTACGACTTTGAAAAAAAGAAGCTGTCTTCGTATGGGTATGCCACTACGTTCTACCCACTGTGGGTGGGGCTGGCTAGCGCTGTGCAAGCGAAGGCTGTGGTGCAGAACCTTGAGCTCTTCGAACGGCGAGGAGGGCTAGCCACGAGCACGAAGGAAACCGGCGTGCAATGGGACTATCCGTATGGCTGGGCGCCCATTCAGTTGCTCGCCGTCGAAGGATTGCGACGGTATGGGTACAACCTGGAAGCGGACCGCATCTCCTGCGAATTCCTGTCGATGGTGCTGGATAATTTCGCGCGCGACGGGACCATTCGCGAGAAATATGACGTGGTCTCGGACTCCGCGAACATACAAGTGGCGGAAGGATACAGGGACAACATCGTGGGGTTCGGATGGACGAATGGGGTTTTTCTGGAACTGCTGAATGGGCTGCCAGCGGAGCGGCTAGGCCGCGGATGGGAACAGCCCACTGACCAAACCCACCAGCTGGAGTGAAAACTGAGCCGCGGCTGGGATTGCACCACTTTCTGTCATTGCGCGATTCCCTCCAGCCATTAGAATGAAACCCAAGTCTTCATGAGCCAAAATCAATTCGTCCACCTGCATCTGCATAGCGATTACTCTCTGCTCGACGGCGCTTGCGACGTCGAAAAGCTCGTCGAGCGGGTTCATCAACTGGGCATGCCGGCGGTGGCCATGACCGACCACGGCAATATTTTTGGCGCGGTGCATTTTGTGGATGCCGCGCACAAGGCCGGGGTCAAACCCATCGTCGGATGCGAACTCTACATCTGCAAGAAGGACGACCACAACATCGCGCGCACTCCGCCTGACGGCGACACCTATAACCACCTGCTGGTGCTGGCCGAAAACGAAGAGGGCTACCGCAACCTGGTGAAGATCACGTCGGAAGCCTCGCTGCACGGTTTCTATTACAAGCCTCGGGTGAGCAAGAAATTTCTGGCGGAGCATTCGAAGGGGCTAATTGGGCTTTCCGGATGCCTGAAGGGCGAAGTGGCCGAGCGGCTGACGGAAGGGAACTACGACGCGGCGCGGTCGGCTGCCGGATTCTATCGCGACCTTTTCGGCAAGGAGAACTTCTTCCTTGAGATTCAGGACCAGGGTCTGGAGATGGAGGAGCGCATCCGCTCCGGGTTATTTCAGCTCGAAAAAGATCTCGGGTTGCCGATGGTCGCGACCAACGACAGCCACTACCTTTGCGAAGACGACGCGCACGCCCAGGACGTGATGTTGTGTATTCAGACGGGGAAGTCCATCCAGGAAACCAACCGGATGAAGTTCGAGGGCACGCAGTTTTACGTCAAGAACGGCGACGAGATGATGCGCATGTTCAAGGACGCGCCCCAGGTGCTTTCGCGCACGCTCGATATTGCCGAGCGCTGCAACCTTCGATTGGAGAAAGTTCCCAGCCCGTTTCCGCACTTCGACGTTCCGGAGGGATTTACTCTCGACAGTTATTTCGAGCACATCACGCGGCAAGGATTTGCTCGTCGAATGGAGAACCTGCGGACATCGGCGGCGAGCGGTCGGCTCAAGCACTCTCTTGCCGACTACGAGCAGCGACTAGCGCGCGAGATCGGCATTATTCAGCAGATGAAGTTCTCGGGCTATTTCCTGATTGTTTGGGACTTCATCCGCTACGCCCGCGAACGCGGCATCCCTGTGGGGCCGGGGCGCGGATCGGCGGCGGGAGCGGTGGTGGCGTATTCGCTCGGGATTACCGACATCGATCCGCTGCAGCATGAACTGCTGTTCGAGCGCTTTCTGAACCCGGAACGCATTTCCATGCCGGATATCGATATCGATTTCTGCATGAACCGGCGCGGCGAAGTGATCGAATACGTCACCCACAAATACGGGCGGGAAAATGTTGCGCAGATCATCACGTTCGGCACGATGGCGGCCAA
>JBEKFN010000120.1:0-10892 GCA_050013295.1 Terriglobales bacterium | reverse complement strand
GTCACGCGCGACTATGACCAATCGAAAACCGATTACGAGTCGCTGCTGGCCAAGAAGAATCAGTCGGCAATGTCGACCGACCTGGAGAAGACGCAACAGGGCCAGCATTTCCGCATGTTGGATCCGCCGAATCTTCCGGTAAGACCCTACAAGCCGAACCGTCTGATGCTGTGCGGCGCGGGATTAGCGGTGGGCTTGGTTCTCGGCGGGGGCTTCGCTTTCGGCCAGGAAAAGCTGAGCGGCAAGATCTACAGCGAGCGCGAGATCAAGAGGCTGGTTCCCCTCGATGTGATCGCGGAAATTCCGCCGATCGAGAGCTTACAGGAACAGTCGTCCCACCGGCGCGGTGCCTGGGTCGCCGGCGCGGCGGCAGTGGTGATCGTAGGCTTCATCCTGTTAGGATCGGCAGTAACGTATTTGTACGGCTAGAGATCATGTACAAGAGCTTTTACAATCTTCAGCGAAACCCGTTCGAGATCACGCCCGATCCCTCGTTCTTGTTTCCCACGACGCGACACAACGAGGCGCTCGCTTCGTTGTACTACGGGGTGACGGCCCACCGCGGATTTGTAGTGTTGACGGGCGAAGTGGGCACGGGGAAAACGCTTATTCTGCGCTCGCTGCTGGGGTTGCTGCAGCGCCGCGATGTGGCCTTCGCTCTGATATTCAATCCGACGCTTTCGCCTCTGGAATTCATGCGCTATATCGCCGGCGATTTCGGGTTGCAAGTCACGGGCAAGGCCAAAGACGAGCTGATTCACGTGCTGAATGGCTTTCTGCTGCAGAGGCATCAGAAAGGGTTGACGACGATTCTGGTGGTGGACGAGGCGCACCTCCTGTCACTGGAACTACTGGAAGAGATCCGGCTCTTGACCAACCTGGAAACGTCGCAGCAAAAGTTGCTGCAGATCGTGCTGGCGGGTCAGCCGGAACTCGATCAGAAACTCGATTCCCATGAACTCCGGCAGCTGAAACAGCGGATCGCGCTGCGCTGCCATCTCAACCCGCTCAGTCCGAACGAAACCAGGGAGTACATGAGCCGCCGTCTCCAGATTGCGGGAGCGCCTGCGGCCGGCGAGATTTTTTCCGGGCCTGCGATCGAGGCCGTCTTCCGCCACTCGCGGGGGATTCCGCGGCTGGTCAATACCATCTGCGAGAACGCGCTGCTCTCGGGCTACGCCAAACAGGCGGCCACGATTACAGCCGAGATCATTGACGGTGTCGCGCGGGATTTGCGGCTCGGGGTGATGGCCGTAGAACAGAGAAACAACGGTGGCGCCCGTCTGTCGCAAGAACAAGAGCAGCGCGAACTCCTGCTGGCGGTAAAGACGCTGCTCGAAGTGCGTGACCGCATGCAGCAAGCACAGACGAAGGGCCGGCTGCAATAGGCACAGGTTTCTTCAACATGAGCAATATATTTGAAGCGCTACAGCGAGCAGAGACCGAACGGGCGGGCGGAAGCCTGCCGAAGAACGCCGACTCGGTCGCGGATCTGCTGCAAGGTGTCGAACAGGAAATCGAACGCAAACAATCTCTTTCCGAATTGCCGCCAGCGGCGAAGCCAGGGTCTCCACAGGCCGAGACTTTTGCCTCCGCGAAAGTGCTCTTGCCAGCACCGGCGGCAGATGCCCGGGTGGTGTGTCTGACGGACCAGGGCGGCCTGGCGGCGGAAAAGTTTCGCGTGCTGGGACTGAAGCTGCGAAATCTGCGCGAACGGCGCAAGCTCCAACGGATTGTGGTGACCAGTACGGCTCCGGAAGAAGGAAAAAGTCTGGTTGCGGCCAATCTGGCGCTCAATCAGTCGCGCAGCAAGGTTTTGAAGACGCTGCTGCTGGACGGAGATCTGCGGCGGCCATCTTTATCCATCCGATTCGGGTTCGACCGTTCCTTGCCGGGGCTGAGCGAGTGTTTGCGAGGCGAGCGACAGCTTTCTGAAGTAGTGTACAAACTCAATGGCTCCGGTCTCTGGTTCCTTCCCGCTGGGCGCGCACCAGAAAACCCACTCGACCTGATGCAGAGCGGACGCCTCCCGGAATTGCTCGACCGGCTCGGAGAATTCTTCGACTGGATCGTCATTGACACTCCTCCGGTAGTTCCGGTGGCGGATACCACGTTCTGGATGAAGCTGGCGGACGGAGTTCTCGTCGTGATCCGCGAAGGCGTCAGTGAGAAGAAAGCGGTACAGCGTGCTTTGGATACATTTGATCGAGCGGCCTTGCTGGGCGTGGTCGTTAACTCTTGCAGCCGCAGCGACCATACATACTATTATTCGCGTTATGGTCAGGCAATGGTTCGAACAGGCGAAGTTCCCCCCTCCGCCGAGAACGAGTAAGAAACAGTCCGACTTAACTAAGATTGAGTAAGGTAAGCGTGGTTCCCCAGCTAGGATCGTAACTCCCCCACATTGATCACCATTTAGGTCTGTGCCACTTTCCTGTCTTGGTGGCTCAGCAAGGAGTTACCCGTGGCATCCCGCCCAGTAGATTCTATGTCTCGCTCTCCCGAACTTTCATCATCGCAAGGCCGCCTGCCGTCCAGCGAAGTGCTGAGCGAAGAAAGCTTTCACCGGATGATCTCGCTGGAGCGAAGGCGCAGCGAGCGTTCGCAACGTCCGTTCGTACTTTTGCTCATCGACACCGGACGCAATCAGCCGGGGGAAGAGCAGGGCCGCATCCTGCTGGACATCCTTTCTGCGCTCCAGGGGGCAACCCGTGAAACCGATGTTACCGGCTGGTACACGACAAATTCTGTGGTCGGAGTCATGTTTACGGAGATCGTTCTGGACAATAATGCAGTGCTCAGCACGATCCTTTCCCGGGTCGGCACGGTGCTGCGCGACCGGCTCGACACCGATCAGTTCAGCCGGATCAAGTTCTCCTTTCACGTGTTTCCGGACGACTGGGATTCGCCGGATTCGGATCGCCCCAGCAACCCAACCCTTTACCCGGATCTCGAAAAGTGCCGAAAGGCGAACTGGCTGGGCCGCGCCACGAAGCGGCTGATGGACGTTCTGGGTAGCCTGTTATTGCTGGCGATGTTGTCGCCCGTGTTTCTTGTCATCGCGGCGGCGATCAAGCTGACTTCCCGCGGGCCAGTTTTGTTTCGGCAGAAACGCATCGGCGAGCATGGGATCCCTTTCACGTTTCTGAAATTCCGGTCGATGCACATGAATAACGATTCCAGTGAGCACATGGAATATGTCCTTCAGTTGATTGCCGGTCAGGCGGAAAAGAAACCTGCCAATGGCAACGGAGGGAGCGTGTTCAAGCTGACGAACGATCCGCGGATTACGCCGGTGGGCAGGGTTTTGCGGCGCTCAAGCCTGGACGAACTGCCGCAGCTGATCAATGTGCTGCGCGGCGAAATGTCGCTGGTCGGACCCCGTCCGCCCGTGCCGTATGAAGTCGAAGCGTACGCCACGTGGCATCGCCGCCGTCTGCTGGAGGCGAAGCCGGGAATCACCGGACTCTGGCAGGTGCATGGCCGCAGCCGCGTGGGTTTTGACGACATGGTGCGGCTGGATTTGCGCTATGCCCGCAATTGCTCGCCCCTGCTCGACCTGAAGATTCTCTTGCAGACTCCCAAAGCGGTGGTGAACGGAGACGGCGCCTGTTAGGTCGAGTTTTATCGAAGTTGTTTCTTGATCGTTGCTGCGGCAGGCAGTCCCGTATTCTGTGAGAAATGTTCTGCGAATTCCCTGCCAACGGCAAGCAGTCTCATAACCAGCAGTAACTCATAACCAGCAGTCTAATAAAGGTGAATTCCTATGCTTAGGTTTGGTGTAATCGGATACGGCTATTGGGGCCCGAATATCGTGCGTAATCTGCGCGCCCTGGAAGGCTGTCAGGTGGTGGGGATCTGCGACCAGACGCCAGCAGCCCGCAAGCGCATACAGGCGGCGCATCCCGGGATCCCGGTTCATAGCGATTGCCATGAACTGGTAAGGTCGCCCGACGTGGATGCCATCGCGGTGATCACGCCGGTGTGGACGCATTATGAACTGACTAAGGCGGCGCTGGAAAACGGCAAGCATGTGTTCGTGGAGAAGCCATTCACCAGCAACGTGGCGCAAGCCGAAGAACTGATCAACTTAGCGGAGCAGAAAAACCTCCAAATCATGGTGGACCACACGTTCCTGTTTACTGGCGTGGTCCGCAAAATACATCAGCTGCTCCAGGAGGGGGCGCTCGGCAAGCTCTACTACTACGATTCGACGCGAGTGAACCTGGGGCTCTTTCAGCACGATTGCAACGTGGTTTGGGATCTCGCGCCGCACGACCTCTCGATCATGAACCACCTGCTGCACAAAGACGCGGAGGCCATCTCGACCACCGGGCAAGCGCACCTCAACGGGCACGAGGACATCGCCTTCATCACCGCGCACTTTCCCGATAATGTGATTGCTCACATCAACGTGAACTGGCTCTCGCCCGTAAAAGTGCGCACCACATTGATCGGGGGCGAGAAGAAGATGCTGGTGTGGAACGATCTCGAAGCCGACGAGAAGCTGAAGATCTATGACAAAGGCGTCGACGTGAAGAGTCAGGAAGGCATGTACAACCTGCTGGTGAGTTACCGCTCCGGCGACATGTGGGCGCCGCAGGTCGAGCAGGTGGAGGCGCTTCGGTTAGAGCTTGGATACTTCGTGGAATGCATCAAGAAAAGCGAGGCGCCATTCAACGACGGCCGCGCGGGACTGAAAGTCGTCCGCATGCTGGAAGCGTCGACCGAGTCGCTGGCCAAGCGCGGAGCGCTGGTCTATCTGTGAGGCGGAGAAAGTTGCTGGCGTTTATCCCATTCACAATTGACGTCCTCGATCCCCGCTTAGTCCCCCGCCGACAAATCTCTCTTCCGGTTGTCGAACCCCAACCCCGCATGGTTAAGGAGCGAACGAAATAACGGTATGGACAATTATCTGAGCATCGCGCCGAGCGTAAAGCTCGGACAAAATGTGAAGCTTTCGAAGTTCATCAATCTGTATGGATGCGAAATCGGCGACGAAACGAAAATCGGCGCCTTCGTAGAGATCCAGAAGAACGCGAGAGTCGGAAAGCACTGCAAGATTTCGAGCCACACCTTCGTGTGCGAAGGTGTCGATATCGAAGACAACGTGTTCGTCGGCCACAATGTGGCCTTCATCAACGACACCTACCCGCGCGCCACCACGACCGGCGGCCAGCTCCAGACCGAAGCCGACTGGAAAGTCGAGAGGACGCTGGTGAAGAAAGGGGCTTCGATCGGCTCCGGTTGTACCATCCTGGCCAACGTCACGATCGGCGAAAACGCCATCGTCGGCGCCGGCAGCGTGGTGACCAAAGACGTTCCAGCCAACAGCGTCGTGTTCGGAAATCCAGCGAAAGTACGCCGTTATATCGACCAGACCATGGAGGTCACAAAGTGAGCATATCCAGCATTCATTTTCTTGATCTTGTTACTCCACACGTTGAGCTCGAGCAAGAATTAACCCAAGTCTTTCAGCAGGCGATCCGGACTGCCGGTTTCATTGGTGGCCCCATGGTCGAGAATTTTGAGAAAGGGTTCGCCGACTTCTGCGCTGTGAAGCACGCCGTCGCCGTGAGTAGCGGCACCGATGCGCTGCGGTTTGCACTGCGGGCCGCCGGCGTTCAGGCCGGTGACGTGGTGGTCACCGTGCCTCACACCTTCATCGCCACCACGGAAGCAATCTCGCAAGCCGGAGCTCTTCCCGAATTCGTAGACATTGACGAGCGCACCTACAACTTGGACCCCGAGAAGCTGCGGGAGTATCTCGAACAGAAATGCACCCGAGACACTTCGGGCAAATTGATCAGCCGCCGCAGCGGGCGCCAGGTGACCACGGTCGTTCCCGTCCACCTCTATGGGCAGATGGCCGACATGGATGCCATCCTCGAACTAGCGGACCGATTCGGTCTTATCGTGGTGGAAGACGCTTGCCAAGCCCATGGCGCACAGTATTTTTCCCGCAAACAGAATCGCTGGTTGACCGCCGGTTCGGTTGGCCGTGCCGCCGCTTTCAGCTTCTATCCCGGCAAGAACCTCGGTGCCTGTGGCGAAGCCGGCGCCGTTACCACCAACGACCCAGCCCTGGCTGCGCAAGTGCGTATGCTTCGCGATCACGGCCAAGCTAAGAAGTACTACCACAGCATGGAAGGCTACAACGGGAGGCTGGACGCAATTCAGGCTGGAATCCTTCACGTCAAGCTCCAACATGTGACTGAGTGGAATAAGCAGCGGCGGGCACGGGCGGCTGAATATAGAAAGCTGTTCGAAGCCACGGGCAGTCCGGTGAAGCCGCCGTATGAGCCATCCTGGTCCCGTGCGGTGTACCACCTGTACGTGGTGCGCACCGAACATCGCGAAGAACTGATGGCATTTCTGAAGGAGCAAGGCATCGGGACCGGGATTCACTATCCGATTCCGCTGCACCGGCAGAAAGCTTATCACGCGCTCGGTTATTCATCTGGCGATTTTCCGGTCACCGAAAGGGTTGCCAACGAAATTGTTTCTTTGCCGATGTATCCGCAACTAACGGCGGCACAGCAGGCGCGCGTGGTCGAGCAGGTCGTGCAATTCGCAACGCAATCAGCCTTGGAGCCGGCTTCCACACGGCATTAGCAAGCACAGCATAGAGGGCTCCCGGGCGGCGTGGTCCAGAGACGTCCCGCCCAGCGCCATCGTTGCTGGGAACGCCGCAAAAGGTTGAGATACGTTGCGGAGCGAAGCGAGGCGTGAAATAGCCCCGCAGAAACTCCTCAGGAGGCACTGGCATGCAGATTCGAATCGAATCCAGACACCTGGAAGATGTGGTAGTGATCGTCCCCGACATGTTCCAGGACGGCAGAGGCTTCTTTTCCGAAACCTTCCGTGCCGACCAGTTCGAGGCTCTTGGTCTGCCTACGCGGTTCGTTCAGGACAATCATTCTCGTTCCGCGAAGGCAGTCGTGCGCGGGCTGCACTTTCAATGGGACCCGCCGATGGGCAAGCTCATGCGAGTGACGGCCGGAGCCGCATTCCTGGTGGCCGTGGACATCCGCAAAGGATCTCCGAACCTCGGAAAGTGGGCAGGCATCGAGGCATCTGCCGAAAACCGCCGGTGCGTATGGGCGCCCCCAGGGTTCGCGCGTGGCTTCTGCGCTCTGGCGGATAACACCGAGATTCAGTACAAGTGCACCGGGATCTACAACAGCAAGGCAGAGTCTGCGATCCGATGGAACGACCCGATGGTCGGCATCGAATGGCCTCTAGTCGATGTCGTCGTTTCGGAAAAAGACCGAAATGCACGCACGCTAGAGCAGTGGCTGGCCTCGCCTGAATCGGACAATTTTCGTTATTCGGAACAACCTGAACCCAAATTCTCTCTACGGAGCTGATTATGAGGTTGCTTATTGCAGGAGGCGCTGGGTACGTGGGGTCGGTTCTGATCCCTAGGCTGATCGAACGTGGTTATAAGGTCGACGTGGTGGACCTCTTCTGGTTCGGCAATCATTTGCCTCGCCAGGCCGGGATCCTTAACAAGGACATTTTTCACCTGACGGTCGAAGATCTCGAACCCTACGATCAGGTCATCTTCCTGGCCGGTCTTTCCAACGATCCGATGGCGGAGTACTCACCCAGCAAGAACTTCATTTTCAACGCGGCCGCACCGGCGTATCTCGGTTACATTGCAAAGATCGCCAAGGTGAAGCGCTACATCTATGCGTGCTCCTGCTCAGTCTATGGCTACACCGAAAATGAGCTTTACGACGAGACGCGCGCGGTCAGCTCGAGTTTTCCCTATGGAATTTCGAAACTCCAAGGGGAACAGGCCGTCATGCAACTCGTCGATGACAACTTCTCTGTGATCTCGCTACGCAAGGGCACTATTTCCGGATATAGTCCCCGCATGCGTCTGGACCTGATTATCAACACGATGTTCAAGACGGCTATGCGGGATCGCACGATCACTGTGAATAATCCTTCCATCTGGCGTCCCATTCTCAGTATCGAAGATGCCGCTACAGCCTACATTCGGGCGGTCGAGACCAATCAAAGGATTTCCGGTATTTTCAACATCGCGTCGGGGAACTATACGGTGGGCGAGGTGGCAGACGTGGTCAAGAGCACTGTAGAGGAGCGGTTGAGCTTACGAATCAGCCTCTGCATCAAGCATATCCAAGACTTCCGTAATTACAAGGTCAGCGTCGAGAAGGCGGCCAATGTGCTGAGCTTTCACGCCACTGGGAATGTAAAGTCAATCGTCGGCAACCTGATCGACAACCGGGAACAGTTCCAGGACTGGGATAACCCAGCCTATTCGAACTTTCAGACCTTCAAGCAAATTGAAAACGGCATCGGGGTCCATGACATGGTTAGTGCATCATGAACATCGCAGTCATCGGTTCTAACGGCCAGCTCGGCAGCGACGTGGTCCGTGTCTTTGCCGATCAAGGCGAGAATGTGTACTCGCTAACCCACGCGGATATTGAAGTGTCGAGCCTGGAATCGGTAGCGGATTGTCTTCGCTCGAAAAGACCTGAAATCGTGATCAACACTGCGGCTATGCACCACGTGGAGAACTGCGAGCAGGAACCGGGCAAAGCTTATGCCGTCAATGCAGTCGGCGCGCGCAATCTCGCCACGGTAACGCGTGACTTAGGAGCGGTACTCATTCACGTCAGTACCGACTACGTGTTTGATGGCAAGAAAGATGAGCCGTATGTTGAGAACGATATCCCCTTGCCGCTCAATGTTTACGGTAACTCCAAGCTGGCAGGCGAGTACTTTGTTCGAACCTTAAACTCGAAACACTTCGTGCTGCGAACCTCGGCGCTTTACGGAAAGCACCCATGCCGGGCGAAAGGTGGCCAGAATTTCGTCGATCTGATGCTTCGATTGGCCCGAGAACGCGGCCGGGTTCGAGTAGTGGACAGCGAGTTTGTGAGCCCTACGCCGACCGTCGACGTGGCCCGTCAGATTGCCGCTCTAACCCGTTGCGATGCGTATGGTTTGTACCATGCAACGGCAGAGGGCAGCTGCTCGTGGTATGAGTTTGCGCGTGAGATTTTCTCGGTTGCTGAGATTGAGGTAAAGCTTGAGGCCGCCGCGCCCTCGGAGTTTCCTGCCAAGGTGCCGCGGCCGCGCTATTCGGTGCTCGAAAATCGTGGGCTCAAGAGCCTGCGCTTGAACCAGTTTGAGCCTTGGCAGGTGGGACTCCGCAGGTATGTCTCGCAGATTCAAACCGCATTTGTGGATCAGTCGGTCTCGACGTAACTCTTCTAACTCCAAGCCCCGAAGCAGAGAACCTCAGTGGTGCACTGTTCGCAGTTTTCTCAGTTTTTACCTCCACTGCTCTATATAAAGGAAAAACGAAAATGAAACTCTCCATCGTTGGCGCAGGCTACGTAGGACTCACTACCGCGGCTTGCCTAGCACAAATCGGCCACAATGTATTTTGCAGTGAAAGCGATCTCGAAAAACTGGCGCAATTGCAGGATGGAAAGATGCCGATTTTCGAGCCGCATTGCGAAAACGTGATCGCGGCTGCGCGCAAGGCAAATCGGTTGCATTTCGGATCCACCGAGGACGCGATAGCCTGGGCAGATGCGATCTTCATTTGTGTCGGAACACCTCCACTTCCCAATGGTGATGCCGACCTGCATGCCATCGAAGCGGTCGCCAGGACGATTGCCAAGCGAGCCTCAGGCTACCGGTTGGTGATTGAAAAAAGCACTGTGCCGGTACAAACTGCCGCGCAACTGCGCAAGCACCTGTCGGTACACCGAACCAACGGATTGACCTACGAGGTCGCGTCCAATCCGGAATTTCTGCGGGAAGGGACCTCGGTCGAGGATTTTCTGCACCCAGACCGGATTGTGATTGGAGTTGACTCGTCGCGCGCGGCTGAGATGCTTCGCGAGATCTATGAGCCAATCATCCAGCAAGAGTTTACTTGTCCTGTGCATTCAAATTGCCCGAAGCTCAAGGATCCAATCTTCTTGGTTACCGACACCAATTCCGCCGAACTGATCAAGCACGCTTCTAACTCGTTCCTTGCGATGAAGATTTCTTTCATCAATATGGTTGCGAATCTGTGCGAAGTCGTAGGCGCGGACGTCACCAAGGTCGCGCAAGGAATGGGGCTGGATCCGCGAATCGGTGCTGCTTTCCTGAACCCGGGAATCGGCTTTGGGGGATTCTGCTTCCCGAAGGACGTGCAGGCGTTCATCAGAATCGCAGAGAAATCGGGTTGTGATTTCTCCCTGCTCAAAGAAGTGGAGAAGATAAACGAGCATCGTATCGAACACTTCGTCGAAAAGGTTCGAAAGGAACTGTGGGTCGTGCGTGGTAAGAAGATCGCGATCTGGGGTCTGGCGTTCAAGCCCAACACCGACGACGTGCGCTTCGCGCCGTCGATCGCGCTAGTGAACTCGCTGCTGAACGAGGGTGCGGACGTGAGAGCCTATGACCCTGAAGCTATGGAGAAGGCGAAAGCGGTGCTTCCCAACATTACGTACTGTTCCGATCCGTACCAGGCCGCAGAAGGTGCGGATGCAATTCTGATCGTCACGGAATGGGACGAATTTCGTCATGTGGATTGGAATCGTCTCAGGTCAGCCGTCGAACGTCCGCTTATTGTGGATGGCAGAAATATGCTTGACGCGACGGAGGTGACTCGTCATGGATTTTATTACGTCAGCATAGGCCGGTCTCCGGTGACGCCCGGGCGACCTCCTTCTTCGGAGCAGCATGTTCTGGTCTCCACTGACCACGACGGCAATGGTTTGTAAAGCGTGAAGAGAAGAATCCCCACGGGAGTCTGTATCGTCGTAGAGAACCTTACGGTACCTCTTGACCGACGCGTATGGAAGGAAGCATGCGCACTGCGCGATGCGGGATATCGAGTGTCGGTCATC
>JBEKFN010000119.1:0-10974 GCA_050013295.1 Terriglobales bacterium | reverse complement strand
ATCAATCTGGGCACGCTCTACTACAACCGTCAGGAATACGCGCTCGCCGAAAGGCACTACCGTTCGGCGATTGAGATCGATCCACGCTACGCGCTCGCCTATTTCGACCTGGGCAACGTGCTTGACGAAACCGGACGCGTCGAGGAAGCTATCAACACTTACAAAACCGCCATTCAACTCGCGCCTACTTATGCGGACGCGCACTACAACATCGCGCTGGCCTACGAGAAGATGCGCGAACCACGGAAGGCGCTGCAACACTGGCGCGCCTACGTGAAGCTCGACACCACCGGGCCCTGGACGGTCCACGCCAAACATCAGATCCAGCGCATCCTGCAGAGCGACGGCCTGAAACTGGTGCACTCCCGCAAAGCGAACTGAGGATCGCTTTTAGCTTCTGGCTTCTGGCTTTTGGCTTTTAGCTTTTAGCTAAGAGCCAAAGGCCAAGAGCTAATAGCGACTTTTCCCGAGGTATACTCAAGTTTCACATCTTCAGGGCAGGAGTCCACAGGTGAAGCTCTATCGGCGGTTTTTGACGCTGGCTCTCGCGGCCGCGGTGGCCGCGTCCAGCGCGGTCTGCTTTAGCCAGTCGGTTAAAAAAGAGAAAGAAATTTACAACGAAGGCGCCGATGCGCGTGCCGAAATCAAAGAGGCCCTGGAGAAGGCCGCGGCGGAACACAAGCGCGTCATTGTCGTGTTTGGCGCCAACTGGTGCTATGACTGCCATGTGCTCGATAAGGCTTTTCATAGCTCGGACCTGGCGCCGATACTCGCCGCCAACTATGAAGTTGTTCACGTGGATATCGGCAAGGGAGAAAAGAACCAGGACCTGATGGCGAAGTACGAGGTTCCGATGAAGCGTGGCATTCCCGGGCTGGCCGTGCTCGATGCCGATGGGAAGCTGGTGTACAGCCAGAAGAACGGCGAATTCGAGAACGCGCGAGCGCTGACCCCGGAAGATTTTCTGGCATTCCTGAACAAGTGGAAACCCGCGACGCAGAGCCGGTGAGAGGCTAGATCCTCTAGTGTTCGGATTAAAAGAGGCCCGGCTTGCGCCACGCCCCAGGAGAGAGATCAACTGCTCGGTCGTTTACCGGTTAGTCCTTCATCCGCTATTCCCTTATTTCTTAACCCGTTCAACCCGCCAGTTAGTTGTTCACCATCAGCTTGTTCTCAACGCTGAACGCGCCGGGTACGGCATTCGCGCGCATTCCTGCAATGGTCTTATCCATCGCGCTCTGGACGGTTCCATAGAGCGTCACGTTTCCGTTGTCCACCACGATGCGGATCGGGTCGACCGGGTCGCTGGCGTAGCGGCCGAGCACCGAGTCGCGATAAATTGCGCGGGCGGTGCGCCTCCGGATCGAATCGTCAAAACCAGAAACGGGCAGCACGGTCACGTCATCCACAACGTCCTTGACGCCGAGCGTACGCGCTACGATGGCGAGCGCCGAGTCCTTTGGTACGTCGAATAAGGTGTCGCCGGTAAGGGTTACGACGCCGTCTTTCACGTTGAGCGCAATATAGTTGAACGCGTTGTCGTAGTATCCGACGCGGTCATAGGCCAGTTTCTTTGCCAGTTTCTGCTGGAGTTGGCTATCGGGCACGGCTTCTCCCGCGACCACAATGTCATCGCGAACGCCGGTGACCTTTGCGATCTTCTTTGCTTTCTTCGCGGCGTCGAGTTTGTCCTGATAAAGGTTGACCGTCCCGGTCAGGGTCACGATGCCATCTTCGACGCTGGAGCTCACACTCTGCAGTTGCTTCGCGTCATGAATCTTCCGGCTGACCGCCTGCTGAATCTGCTCGTCGTACCGGCCGGTGGCGGCCATTGCAGTCACACTCAGCAGGACGAGCAACGCCATAAGCATCATGATCAATGCAAAACCCTGCTTCTTCATGGTTGCCATCCTTAGTGGAATTTCCGGTTCCCCACAGTATTAACCGGCTAGTTAAATAGATGATCCGCGCTTCTTGAGGGATGCGTCCGCAGGGATGCTTTACAAACTATTACTTTTAAAAACGATGACAAACGGCACGAGTGTCTGAAAATGCATTTTCGGACACTAACCGGAATCTGCTTCTCCAGAACGGAAACGAGGTAAAATGTCAAAATGACGACTGACGAACGCCTCGATCGGCTTACCGAAAGACATGAAGCTTTGGCGGAGAGCCTGCAGCTGCTTACAGCGGACGTTCAGAGCCTGGCGCAATCGACGAAAGAATTGAAAGAATCGACGAAGGAATTGAGAGAATCGACGAAGGAATTGAAAGAATCGACGAAGGAATTGAAAGAATCGGTGAAAGAACATGACAAAATCCTCCGGGGGCACGCCGGCCTTATTGGCGACCTGGTAAGGATCGCCGCCGGACACGAACAGCGTATGCAGCGACTGGAAGGCCACCCAGGCTGAACTGAGGCAATTTCCGGCAGTTTGACAAATACTTGTCATCACGACTAATCTCGGCTCATGTCCCGTAGTTTGCAGGCGGAACTCAAACAAAAAGTGCCATTCGCCAGCCGGGAACAGGAAGCCTATCTTTCTTTGTTGCGGACGGCCGACGCACTCCAGGCGCAGGTCGAGGCCCGGCTCAAGGATTTTGGACTCACCGGCACTCAATACAATGCGCTGCGCATCTTGCGCGGGGCTGGGCCGGAGGGCTTGCCGTGCCGCGAGATCGGCGAGCGCATGATCACCCGCGACCCTGACATAACGCGCCTGCTCAATCGCCTTGAGAATCGCGGCTTCGTCGAGCGCACGCGCGCCAGACACGATCGCCGCGTCATCTACGGAAAGATCACCGCCGCCGGGCTGAAGCTTCTACGCGAAATGGATGGGCCGGTCGAAAAGCACGGCCGGGAGATGCTTCGCGACGTCGGACAAGAAAAGTTGAAGCAACTGATAGAGTTGCTGGAACTGGTGCGTGGCGGAAGAGTTGTTCACCGCCGGGACGCCGAGAGCGCCGAGTAAGAAATTTCAGCCGCCCGTGGCGAATGTGGGATTCGTATCAGGGCATCGCCTTAGCGATGTCAGAACTTCTCGAAATCAGATGCCCCTTTAGGGGGTAGGCGGCGACACTCGAATTCCAGCACGGGCTCTCATTGCTTCCGCTTCGCAGCTTTCTTCTTGGAAGATGCAGCATCCTTCTTAACGGCACCCTTCCTCGGAAATACCCTTGCGAAGATATTGTCGATGTTCTTGAGCTGCCGCTGCAGGTCGAAAGCGAGCTCGATCTTTGCCCGCGGCACTCGTCCGCGAATTTCGGGATCGTTCACGATCAGTTCGTGGAAGTCGAGATTCTCTTTCCACGACCGCATGGCGTGGCTCTGCACCAGGCGATAGGCGTCTTCGCGGGAAACGCCGCTTTCGACCAGGTCGAGCAACAACTGTCCGCTGAAGACGAGGCCGCGCGTACTCTCGAGGTTAGCCCGCATGCGCTCGGGATAGACGAGCAGGGTCTCAATCAGGTCCGCCGTCTTGTTGAGCAGGTAGTCGGTGAGCGTGGTCGAGTCGGGGATGATGATGCGTTCGGCCGAGGAGTGCGAGATATCGCGCTCGTGCCAGAGCGCGACGTTCTCGAATCCGGCCTGCGCGTTCGACCGCACCACGCGCGCTAATCCAGAGATCTGTTCGCAGGTGACCGGATTGCGCTTGTGCGGCATGGCCGACGAGCCTTTCTGCTTTTCGCTGAAATATTCTTCGGCCTCGCGGACTTCGGTGCGCTGCAGGTGGCGGATCTCGGTCGCAATCTTGTCGAGCGTCGAGGCGATCGTGGCCAGCGTCGCCAGGTAGTGGGCATGGCGGTCGCGTTGAATCACCTGCGACGACACCGCGGCGGCCTTTAATCCCAGACGGGCACACATCTTCTCTTCGAGTTCCGGCGTGAGGTGGGCAAAGGTTCCTACCGCGCCCGAGAACTTGCCGACACGCAGATCTTCGGCGGCGGCTTTGAAGCGCGCGATGTTGCGCCGCGTCTCCGAATACCAGTTGGCGATCTTGAAGCCAAAGGTGATAGGTTCGGCGTGAATGCCGTGGGTACGGCCGATCATCGGCGTGTCTTTGAACTCGAATGCCCGGCGTTCTAGCACCTCGGCCAGTCGCTCCAGGTCGCCGGCGATCAGCGACGAGGCCTGCTGGATGAGCAACGCCTGCGCCGTATCGACCACGTCGTTCGAGGTCAGGCCATAGTGGAACCAGCGGGCGTGCGGGCCCACGATCTCGGCCACGGCGGTGGTGAAGGCGATGACGTCGTGTTTGACCTCGGCTTCAATCTGGAAGATGCGGTCCACGTTGAAGTCGGCGCGCGCGTGGATCGCCTTGGCGGCATCTTTCGGCACGATGCCGGCGGCGGCCAGCGTTTCGGTCGCGGCGACTTCAACCGCGAGCCAGGTGCGGAAGCGGTTTTCGTCGCTCCAAATGCGAGCCATCTCGGGCCGGGTATAGCGTGGGATCACGGTAGGCGCCTCCTGTTGTGTGCGGTGTGGACAAAGGATTCTAAATGCACGGTCGGAAAGAGGCTACTCTCATCTCAAGTGGAAAAGTCGTTACAATCAGGATGGGGGAGACATGAGCCGAAGTCCCGAAACGACGGAAGAGACTGTTCGGACGCAGTATGTCGCCCAGCTCTTCAACGAGATGGCCGACGAATACGACAACCTGAAGGATCCCTGGTACAGCTATACGTTCGGCGAAATCGAGCGCGTCCTCCGAGCAGACTTTCGTTTGAGTACGACTGGTCAATCCAAGCCGCTCGCTCTTGATGTCGGCTGCGGGACCGGCATCCAGTCCATGATCTTGGCCTCGCTCGGCTACCGCGTCGAGGGTATTGACATAGCGGACAATCTTGTCTCGATTGCGGAGAGGAAGCTTCGTACTGCCGGCTATACCGACGCCCATTTCAGGCACGCCGATGCCACAAGCCTCCCTTTCGACGATCGCGTCGCCGATGTAGTGAACTGCTGTGGACCCACGCTGAGCTTTGTTCCTGCGTGGCGCATCGCGATCCAAGAGATCTCCCGATGTTTAAAACCGGGGGGCAAGTTGCTTCTTGAAGTCGAGGGAAAATGGACGCTTGACATGCTCTGGGAGCTGCTGAATGCGCTAACCGGCAACCGCCTAGGTTATGATAAGCCTTTGAAAGACGCGCTGAAGCAATTCCTCCCGCCCTGGACCGTCGGCCACTTCACGGACTATTCTTTCGTTCGAGAGTCCGGCGAAACCGTGACCATGCCGCTAAAACTGTTTACTGCGGGCGAACTGAAGCGCGAACTCCAGGCAGTGGGCCTTGTCGTTCAGAAACGCTGGGGCCTGCACTTTCTTACAAATCTGCTTCCTAGCACTGTCCTCCATCACGCAGATCTGCCTCCCCTTGTGAGGACGATTTTTCAGCAGTTGGCGCGTCTCGAACGTCTCGTATACAGCGTATGGCCCTTCAACGCCTTGGCTTGCAGTCTGCTGGTCGTAGCCACAAAGGAGTAGCGCGATGACCTTGAGGGTCGACCTATCGCTTCAGTGGATCCTTAGTGCGATCGGTTTTGTCACCGCGTTTCTCGTCGGTCTTTGGCAGTACCGGAGAGCACAGCGCCAACAAAAGATTGCTCTTCTCTTGCCGCTCATTAGCGAGTTTGAGACCGATGAGGAGATCCAAGCCGCATGTCACTTGTTTGACTATGATGCGGGGACCTTTACCTTGGATGAACGGAAATACCCTTTCAAGAATACCGATCTCCTCGAAGCCATGAGGGTGGTGGAGTGGGATGAGGATTGGTCTCCGATACAGGCGGCGATGCGAGATGTTATGGATCGATACTTCGATTTCTTTACCAAGCTGGCATCTTTCACGGACATTGGCCTCCTCACCTTCCGGGATCTAAAATACTTCTTCTACTACTTTGAGCTGCTCGCGGGCATTGAGAAGTACAAGGGCTCGGGATTCGAACAAGCGCTCAACAGATACCTGGACGCATACCGCTTTGGTGGCTGCCGGAAGTGCCTCGATGCGTACCGGAGGCTGCCTCCGTCCCTGCGGGAGGAGTTGCAGCTAGTTCAGCAAAGCGGGTACAAGTAGCCCTCAGGCGCCGCGCAGAAACTGGCCGCCCCAAACCTCGTCCCTACTCCACCGTGTGCTTCGCGGTGTAAGCACGCGACGGTTCGATTCCGTCGCGGCCACCGCTCAACCCATTCAAGATCATCTAGTCAGGCAGGGGTGCGACCGCAAAGGCTGTGTGAGATCTCCCGGTTTTGGTCCAACTATGCCCAAACTCTGCCCTCATTCTCAACTGCCAGTTCAGGAAGGCGAGCAAGTACAATTGAGCTTGGCAGCCGAATGCGTACTTCTGATCAAAGTCTGCCCTCTATTCAGCAGGTAGTAAGCGGATTGCTCCTGCCGGATTTTTCGGGATCCGCACATTCACCTGCAGTGACACAATTAAGGAATTCTTGGTGTTCATCACACTTATGGGGACAAGTCTGATGGCCACGGACAAGACAATCTACGACTTCACCTTAGATTCGATCGATGGTCAGCCGACGCCACTTTCCAAGTTCAAAGGCAAAGTTGCATTGCTCGTGAACGTTGCCAGCCGTTGCGCCTACACCCCGCAGTATTCCGCTCTGGAGTCGATCTACGAAAAATACAAGGAGCAGGGATTTGTTGTGATCGGCATTCCCGCGAACAATTTCGCAGGGCAGGAGCCGGGTTCGAATCAGGAGATCAAGGCCTTCTGCACCCGCACGTATAAAGTAACTTTCCCCATGATGGCCAAAGTGTCCGTGGATGGGTCCGATATCACGCCGCTGTACCGGTTCCTGACCGACAAAACTACTCACCCGAAAACCGGCTGGGAGATCGGCTGGAACTTCACCAAATTCCTAGTCGGGCGGGATGGCGAGGTGGCTGCTCGGTTCGATTCCGAAGTAGAGCCGGACTCCAAACCAGTTACCACAGCGATCGAAAAGGCGCTGGCCACCGGCAAACATTAGCTTATGCACCGTCCTGGCCGTTCGGTGCCAAGTCTCTCTCTTCAGAACGTCGGTAATCGTTACGACACAGGCCGTGCGAGAAAATGTCGTGGTGTCGCAGGTGTGTCGTTAACATTGAAGCCAGCACCGCGTGAGCTACACTCTGAAAGGACTTCCGGAGCCAACCGAGGCATGTGCCAGCATGCATGCCGGGGCTCACGACATGAGCGATTCTGTACAGTACTGCCAGAGCAAGTGAGCGAATCTATTGGCGTCTCAAGAGGGCAGTTGGCCCGCCACAGCAGTCGGCCAGCTGTACCCTCTTGGGGCAGCTAGGCGGAAGACATCGCTTTGTTGGGGACACGACGTGATTGTTTGCCGATCAAGTTTTAGTCGACTTCATTTTCTGTACCCGACTCAGGCCCCTGGCAACAACTATGCTGGTCAGCTGGGCGCAGATTCGCGTCATCAGACACTTGCCCGGAGTTGGACCCGGCACCGCTTTTTGCTTTTATTGTTGGCAATGCTGCTCTGCCAGGCGCGCGGCTATTCGCAATTAGGACCGCAGCCGCCATGCGGAAAGGAACCCGTTCCGCCCTATCCTGGTCTCGATGAATCGGCCGTCGCGAAGTCATGGAGCAAGTCTGAGTTCGGCCGCGACTGGAAACCGCCCGCGTGCACCGGTTGGGCTGCGGTGGGCTTTACAACGTTGGTGACCACCGTCGCGCGATTTCGTCAAACCTCGGGGGCTGAAGGCTTGCTTCGCCATATCGGGGCCATTTCAGAACTCGCAGGCATGCGCTACTGGTCGACCACTCACAAGCAGTGGCAAACATTAATTGTGGACGCCTACGCTGTGACCGGCTCGCAGCCTAGTCAACGCCGCAAAGACTTCATGCCCGAAGAGATGAAGGAAGGCCAGCTACTCTACTATGTGCAGGTCGATAACCTTTCTGGCAAGGCCACGTACCGAATGCACATTGTAGAAGCTTCGGCGGACCGGCTCGTCTTCGATGTCGAAAACGTCAGCAAGATGCGCTATCTCTTCATAACTCTCTTCGACCCAGGTGAGATGCAGTCGATCTACTTTCTGGATCGCGAATCGGAAAACGTCTGGCGATACTACAGCATCGTGCGCACAGGAAACAACGCAAACCGGCTGACCGCGGGAAATGAGTCTTCCGCAGTCAACCGGGCTGTTGCGTTCTATCGCTACCTAGTCGGAATTCCCACCGGTCAGGAGCCGCCGGCGGCGCGATGAAGTCAAGAGTTTGCAGCTCTTGCAGCTTTGCTCACAGATACGCCGATTCTACTGGGGAGCGATAGCGTGACGGCGGGCGTTTCGGCAGAAAGCGCTGAGAATTAGCCATAGATCGCATCGCGCTAAAGATACAAGAACTAAATTACCAGCCGGGCTTTCATTGGTTGGCCTCGGGTTCGAGCTCCTCACGAAGTTGCTGGCCCAGAGTGTTCGCCACTGAATTCAAGTCCTTGGCGAGTGCGAGTCGCCACATTTCCGTGGCTCGCTGTGCCAGTTCCTCGAATTCTTGCACAATCGACTGCACCGCTTCCTCGCCCCGAGCTGTCACCGAACCAGAAAAAGAGTCTTCAATGCGGTTCTGGATGGTTCTCAGGTGGCCGCACATCTCGCTGAGCATGGTTTCGACTTCATTCGAGCCGCGTGCTTGCAGGTTCTTGAGTGCCAGAGCCACAGCGCCGTCGATTTGACCCTCCGCACCGGAGACGATTTCGGCTGCGATGCGCTCCAGGTGCGCGTCAAGATCCGACTCAAGCCGGCGCACGGACTCGTTCAGCGCTGCCATTCTCCGGCCGAGGTCCGACACCTCCGACTGGAGTTGGAACGCTTTCGCCGCGGCATCGACCTGGATCTGATCGACTTCACGACGGTGAACCTTATGTGATTCCGCAAGTTGCTCCTGCAACGAAGACAAGAGTTTTTCGCTTGCTGCGTCGAGATGTTCTTCCTTCTCCAAAGCCTGCCGCTGCAGTTTCTCCATTCCGGCGTGGACCTGCTGTTGCGTCGTGGTGGTGAGTTCCTTTGACAATACCTGCGCCCGTTGTTCGACGGCGTGCAGTTCACCGGCAAGACGGTGCCGAAACTCGGTCAGGGCTGCACCGATCTTCTCCTCCATGGCCGTTTTCGCCGATCCAAGCATCTCGGCGGACTGTTGTCGCGTCTGCTCCAGGACGCGCGTCCCAAGCTCATGTCGCAGGCGCTCCCAGAGCTTCTCCTCCAACTCTGGCGGAATATATCCAAGGGACACCTCGAAGCGGTTGCGCTTGGCATTCGCGGCCAGCTTCTCGCGGACCTCGGTGACTTCCGCCTCCAAGGGCTGAACGAGTTTCGCAAGTATGCCTCGCAAGCGGTCCTCGGAGAGTTGCTCCCTGACCTTATCGAGAACGTCTTGCGAGGCCCGGGAAGGAGTTTGCGGTTGGTGCAGAAGAGCGGACTTGGCCGACAGTTCATGGGGAGGGTGTTGAGCGGCGGGTGCGGGCATCTCCACTACACGCCAATCATCGGGACAGGATTCCAATCCCCAAAAGTTTTCCGGCCGGTCGAGCTGTGCGCCCAGCCGGAAGCCTTGTCCGTCGGGCTGGCAGAAAACCACGTAGGCCGTGGCCTGTCGGCCTCCTCGGCTGTGCAGGCGCAGGGCGCTTCCAGTGTCCAACTTCAGGGGGAGGCGGAGCGCACAACCATGCGCACTGACTACCAGCGTCTCACAGATCTCGGAGAACTGGGCATTGGGCTCCATGCTGGTGACGCGAATGGGAACATTGATCGGTACTCTCGAACTGCGACGTACCGTGTGACCGTTGGAAGCGGGCATAGTGATCCTCTTTGGCGAGGCGTGCGCAGCGGCCAGTTCTTCGAGCCTCTACATTAAAGTACCGCGATGTGATGGCCGATGCCTCTCTCGGGAGTTCGCTTCCAAAATGTTCGAGCGTACACACGCCAGACTGCCCGTTTGTCAGAACCGCGATGTACTTTGGACTGAACTCCGCTGGTACAACTGGTCCGCCGCAGCGATGGCGCGGAAATGGCAGCATTTCGGAAATGAACGCCGTTGGGTTAAGCCATTATGACGATGTGACGCAAAGCCACAGCTGGGGAACAGCTCTCAGTTAGCGTAAACGCCTGTGGGTATCGTAGAAGTCTCTGTGAGTGGTAGCAGAAACGTGGTAAAAGGAAGCAATCCTCGCCATGCTTTGCTGGATCACCGTGGAGCAGTACTAGCGCCAGCCTTTGAATCAAGGATTTGAAAAGCGGCAGCAAGCTGCCGCGCCCAAGGCCGCTGCTGCCTTGGAGCGGAAATGTGAACGGGAGTTAAACCATGAAAACACGGAATCGGAAAACGCGGAATCACAAACCTATGATTTGGAAGTTGGGGCTCGTCGCCCTAGCCCTGGCCGGCCTGGCGCTGGTCCTCGCACACAAGGGCATCCCACGGGTGTGGGCTCGTACAGGGAGCGAGGGCAAGCCCGTCCTCATCACCGCGGACATCGACGAAAGCCAGCTGATCAGGGTCGGAGGCACGCGTCGGGAAGCCAACGCCAAAAACGACCGCGGCCGCGTGGAAGACAGCTTCCCCATGGAGCACATGCTGCTGCAGTTGAAGCGGGCGCCCGAACTGGAGCGGAAGTTCGACCAGTACATCGACAGCCTCACCGACAAGCGCTCGCCCAATTTCCGCCACTGGATGATGGCGGCGGAACAGGGGGAGAAGTACGGTCTGGCGCAGCAAGACATAGACTCCATCACGGGCTGGCTTGGCTCTCACGGCTTCACCGTCGGTTACGTCTACCCCAACCTCATGGTGATCGACTTCTCCGGCACGGCGGGCCAAATCCGCGAAGCCTTCCACACCGAGATCCACTACCTCGAGGTGGGCGGTGAGCAACACTTCGCCAACATGAGTACTCCGCAGATCCCCCGCGCGCTCGCGACCGCCGTCGTCGGCGTGGTCTCCATGCACAACTTCAAGCCGCAGCA
>JBEKFN010000118.1:0-11019 GCA_050013295.1 Terriglobales bacterium | reverse complement strand
AAGACGCGGAAGTTCTTGGCGTCCGCGTTCAGCTTCATCACGTCGCGCAAAAATCCGCCGAGCACGCGCGTGGCTTCGGCATTCTCGATGCCCGGCTTGGGAACGCTGACGGCATAATTGCGAAAGTCGGGCATGACCAAATCGCGCAACAGCAGCCCGCCGTTCGCATGCGGATTCGCCCCCATCCGGCGGTCGCCCTTGGGAGCCAATTCCGCGAGTTCCGGAATTAACTTGCCGCTCTTGTCAAACAATTCCTCGGGCCGGTAACTTTTCATCCAGTCTTCCAGGATCTTCAGGTGTTCCGGCTTCGACTGTAGGTCGGCCACCGGCACTTGATGCGCGCGCCATGTACCCTCTACGGGCTTCCCATCGACCACTTTCGGGCCGGTCCAACCCTTTGGGCTGCGCAGGACTATCATCGGCCAGGCGGGCATCGGCAAGGCGGCCAGGCTCGAATCCCCACCGTTGCGAGCGTTATTTTGACGAGCTTTGTCTTGAATCGAGCGAATTTCCTTCACGATCGTGTCCAAAGTTCCGGCCATCAGTTGATGCATTTCTTCCGGCACGTGGCCCTCGACGAAATAGGGTTTCCAGCCGTAGCCGGTGAAGAGATTGGTAAGCTCCTGATCATCCATCCGGGCAAGCACGGTGGGATTCGCGATCTTCCAGCCGTTGAGATGAAGAATCGGCAACACGGCACCGTCACGCGCAGGATTCAGAAATTTATTGCCATGCCAGCTCGTGGCTAGCGGGCCCGTTTCCGCCTCGCCGTCTCCCACCACGCAACATGCGACGAGGTCGGGGTTGTCGAACACCGCGCCGCAAGCGTGCATGATCGAATAACCCAGTTCCCCACCTTCGTGGATCGAGCCCGGAGTTTCGGGAGCGGCATGACTTGGAATTCCTCCGGGAAAGGAAAATTGTTTGAACAGCCGCTGCAGGCCCTCTTCGTTTTGCGTGATGTTCGGATAAAACTCGCTGTAGCTGCCCTCTAGGTAGGTATTCGCGACCATTCCGGGGCCGCCGTGGCCGGGGCCAGCCAGGTAGATGACATTCAGATCGTAGTTCTTGATCAAGCGATTGAAATGGGCGTAGATGAAGTTCAGACCGGGGGTGGTCCCAAAGTGGCCGAGCAGTCGCGGCTTGACGTGCTCGATCTTCAGCGGTTCGCGGAGAAGCGGATTGGCGTACAGATAAATCTGGCCGACAGAGAGATAGTTGGCCGCGCGCCAGTAGGCGTCGATTTTGCGCAACTCTTCGGGCGTCAGGGGCTGCATGGAAGTATGCTGCTGCGGGGAGTTTACAGAGGCTACGGGAGTCATCGAATCCTGCCTTTCTATTTCGTGCTGTTTCGTATCTTAATTTCTTGGAGTCGCCTCCGCCAACACCCGTCAGGACGTGCCGCGGCTATCTGACCACACCGGCCAGGCTCCAGCACTACCACGTGGGAACTTCGCTTTGCCAGCACTTCGTAGAACCCTGACGGCCCGAAGTATAGGCCAGAAAACCCCCGGGCGTAGCAGCGCGACTGGTCCGACCTCTATCTCTATTTCCCACAAGGCCTTCCCTGTGTGATATTCATCACACATGACCGTACCGCCCGTCATGGCTGCAGACATTGCGGGCGGCTGAGACTGGTGACAGGTTGGGGAGGGGAGGACTGTCGTTATGATGTTATATCGTCTCGTTCGGCTGATCGAGAGCCACTCCCAAGCACTGGCTGCTGGCCTTCTCGATCAAGTCCAGAACTCGAAGTTGACGCAAAACTTCCAACAAAAGGTCCCACCTGACGATCTGAAAGAACGGGTGGGCGAGATCTACCGTCATCTGGGTGAGTGGCTCATGGGGAAGGATGAACTCCAGCTTGAGGAGCGCTATTTGCGGATTGGCGCCCGGCGGGCCGAACAGCAGGTGCCTCTGAGCGAAGTGATTTGGGTGATCATTTTGACGAAGGACAACCTGTGGGAGTTCATCAAGAAAGAATCGGTTCTGGAACGCCCGGTGGAAGTTTTCGGCGAACTGGAAATGCTGCAGTTGCTGGAGCAGTTCTTTGACCGGGCAATTTACTATGCTTCGGTCGGTTACGAACAGGCGGTCGCGAACCCAGCTCTCGGGGAAACTGGCGCATCATCCAAGAAAGTATAAAGTATTATAAGGAGACCGGCTCGATCGATGTCATAGGGGATCGAATACACAAGAAAGTGGACTCCAACGAAAGGTCTGCGGTCTCCGCGGACTCCGGCAGGATATAAACCATGCCACATAAGAATCGCGACATTCTTGAAATCCTGCGGCTCGAGTTGAAATTCCTGGAAGAGGGCGGCTATGCGGACACGCCATTCGCGCCCTGGCGTGCCCCATACATTTTTGAGGACTCTCCAAGCTGCCTGAACTTTGGGGATGCCGCCCGGCCCCATCCCTGCATTGATTGCCTGCTGACGCAGTTGGTTCCCCCGGAATCCCGAAAGAAAGATGTGCCGTGCCGATTCATTCCGCTCAACGACAAAGGTCAGACGATCGACTCCCTCTACCGCACCGGAACACAAGAAGAGATCGAAGAGGCGCTGCGCAACTGGCTTCGCCGGGAAATCAGCCGGATCGAAGCAGAACGAACACAGCCAGAGCGCAAATAGCCGGCACCCGCTTAGCGCAACCGCGCTAGGGTAACCAGGGAACAGGAAGTCCCAGTGGTCAGGAATGAACCATTTCTTTCAGCGCGGCTTTGTTGCGGATAATCAGGGTCGCGCCTTTTAATTGCACCAGTTGTTTCTTCTTGAACTGCGAGAACAAGCGGCTGACGGTTTCACGCGTCGTGCCAATGATTTCGGCGATTTCCTCATGCGTCAAGGTCAGCTTCAACTGCAGAGGATCGCCATTGCCCACGGCATTGGACCACCCCAGCAGCAATTGTGCGAATCTCTCGGAAGGGGAGTTGGTGAGTCCCAGGGCGCGGATCCCTTCATACGCCGTGTAGTAATTGCGGCTTAACTGCTCCGCTACTCGCACCGCCACTTCTCCATATTCACGCATGAAGTGCAGCAAGGCATCCCGGGTAATGAAATTTGCCTGGCCGGGCTCGATCATCTCGGCGGTCACTTCGTAAGGCCGGTTGGAAATCGTAGCGCTGAGCCCCAGGACATCTCCCGCTTCGGAGATCTTGGTGATGACGGTTTTGCCCTCATCCGATGAAGTCGAAAGCTTCGCTTTCCCCGTGCACAAAACAAATACCCCGCGGGGCTGCTGTCCCTCGATAAACAGCATCGCGGATCTTGGGTAGACCGCGGTGGATCTGATCTCATTCAACCTTTGCAGCGCCGCCACCGGCAGATTGCAGAATAAATACTCCTCCCGCATCGGGCAGGTGAGGCAGTTGTCGAGAATGTTGAGCCCGTACGGCGCGCGCATTCGTAACCGTCTTCCGCCAAAATTGTATCACCGATCTAGTGACCAGGATCACCAACGGACGTGACTTCACGCATGGTCTCGGAAGCCATCTGCGAGCAAAATCTATTACCACGGGAGTGTGTGGAAGCTGTACAGATGAAGGCCTCTATGAGCACCCCCCACTACCCGCACCCGAGCTGCGGCCAAAGTCGTAACATTTCGAGCTTTCCTAGTGCGGTCTTTATGCCTCTGTGACTTTCAAATGCGGAACAAGAAGGGTGATGACACCATGGCAGAAGGACATCGGTTTCGAGTAGTGGCCTGGTGGGCCTCTGGCCGGACTGGCATTGCAAAATCCAGTTCCGCGCCCAATGCCATCCACTTCACTTCGCCGCCTGCTTTTGGCGGCTTGGAGGGCAGGTGGACACCGGAGGACTTGCTGCTCTGCGCGGTCGCCAGTTGCTATACAACCACCTTTCGCACCCTCGCAGAATACTCAAAGTTCGAGTACACCGACCTGCAGGTGGAAGCGGACGGCGTAATCAACAAGGGTGCCAGCGGCTACAGTTTTGGCGAAGTGTCGATTCACGCGAATCTGACGATTTCGCAGGAAGAGGAACGGGTACAGGCCAGCAAGCTTTTGCATAAGGCTAAGGAGCTATGCCTGGTGTCGCGCGCCCTCTCGGTCGAACAGAAATTTGAATCACGCGTGCAGGTGGGTGAGCCGCGAGTGGAAGCGAGCCGACCTTTGCCAGTTCCCCACAAAGACGCTTGCCGTTGACGCGCGCAATCACAACGGTTGGCGCATGCTTCGGTAGTGTCTCAGTTTTCAAAACTGAGACACTGCCCGTGCATCCGAGAAAACGCGTCTAAACATTCGCCGCTAGTTTTCCTCATAGAACTGGTCTCATAAATAGTTCTCCGAGTTGGATATTCCAGCTCTCAGGGGCTAAAGCCCGCATTTTCTTGGGCCCTTAACGGCACGGCTGAAACAGTCCTGCGGAGAAACTAACGTTTCGTATCAGGGCATCGCTTTAGCGATGCCGTAAGTCTTTCGCAATCAGACGCCCTTTAGGGGCTGGGGCGCGAAGCTAGAATTTTTCCGCAGCCTGCGAAAGCCGTGCCCTACCCGACCCATTTATGAGACCAGTTTTAGTCTATCCTTTAAGCTGCCGGGTCTCGCCGCGGCAAAGTTTAGCGGCAAAGTTAAGGGATGAGGAACCATTATGAATTCGAGCGAGGCTGGTCTCGTGGGACGACCGCCGAATCGTGAAGAGAAACAGACAGCACCAATGGGCTACGGCATGGACGCAATGTTCGCTCCCAGCTCGGTGGCCGTCATCGGTGCGACCAGTCGTCCTGGCACCGTAGGCCGTTCCGTTCTGGAGAACCTGCTGTCCGGTAAGTTTCAGGGAAAAGTCTATGCCGTCAACGCCAAGAATCCGGAAGTGCTGGGGCGCAAAACGTACGCCAGCATTCGCGACATCCCCGGACCGGTGGATTTGGCTATCGTTGCCACCCCGGCCGTAACGGTCCCGCAGGTCATTGGGGAGTGTGTGGATGCGGGCACGAAGGCTGCGGCTGTGATTTCCGCTGGATTCAGGGAGCGGGGCGCGGACGGCGCCGCGCTCGAGCAGCAAGTTCAAGAACAGTTGCGGCGCGGTACCATGCGCTTGTTGGGCCCAAATTGCATGGGCATTATGAACCCGACAATCGGGTTGAATGCCACTTTCGTAAGAGATCCGCCCAAGGCGGGCAACGTCGCATTCCTGAGTCAGAGCGGAGCGCTTTTGGTCGCGATCCTCGACTGGAGCGGCCGCGAACAAGTTGGCTTCAGCGCCATCGTCTCTACCGGCTCGATGCTCGATGTGGGTTGGGGCGATTTGATCTACCACCTGGGCGACGACCCCCATACCAAGAGCATCCTGCTTTACATGGAATCGGTGGGGGATGCGCGGTCGTTCTTGTCGGCGGCTCGAGAAGTCGCACTCACCAAGCCCATCATCGTGATTAAATCCGGCCGCTCGGAAGCGGCCTCGCGGGCGGCGGCCTCACATACCGGCGCGCTTACGGGCAGCGACGAAGTGCTCGACGCAGCCTTCCGCCGCTCCGGAGTTTTGCGGGTACACAGCATCGCGGATCTTTTCTATATGGCGGAAGTACTCGGCCGGCAGCCTCGCCCCAAGGGTCCGCGGCTGACGATTCTGACCAATGCGGGCGGCCCTGGAGTCCTGGCTACGGATGCGCTGGTCGCCAGCGGTGGAAAACTGGCCGAGCTTTCTCCAGAGACTCTCCGGCGCCTGGATGAGTTCCTGCCGGCCCACTGGAGTCACGGCAATCCTATCGATGTTCTCGCCGATACCGATTCCGAGCGCTATGCTCGCGCCCTCGAAATTGCTTCGCAAGACCCGAACAGCGATGGACTGCTGGTCATCCTTGTCCCGCAAGCCATGGCCGATCCTTTGCAGGTTGCCGAACACATGAAACCTTATGCCAAAGGATATGGCAAGCCCCTGCTCGCCAGTTGGATGGGAGGCAACAGCATTGCTGCCGGCGAAGCCGTCCTGAATTCGGCGGGCATTCCAACTTTTCCTTATCCCGACACGGCGGCGCGGGCTTTCTCGCACATGTTGCGGTACAACTACAATCTGCGCGGACTCTACGAGACTCCCGCACTGGCTGACCAGTCGGACGTGAACACCGCAGCCCGCAATCAGATCGGTCAAATCATTCAGAATGCGCGAAGGAAGGGACGCGTTCTGCTCACCGAGTTGGAATCGAAGGAGTTGTTGTCGCTTTACGGCATCCCCACGGTGGAGACGCGCGCTGCGGCCAGCGAGGACGAGGCGGTCACGCTGGCTTCCGAGCTTGGCTTTCCCGTGGTGCTGAAAGTCTTGTCCGAAACCATCACCCACAAGACGGATGTTGGCGGAGTCAAACTGAACTTGCAGGATGAAGCGGCGGTGCGCTCTGCCTATCGCGCCATCGAATCTTCGGTTGCGGAGAAGGCTGGCCCAGGGCAATTCTTGGGCGTCGTGGTGCAGCCGATGGTGAAGCTCGATGGCTACGAATTGATCCTCGGCAGCAGCGTGGACCCACAGTTTGGGCCAGTCATCCTCTTCGGCTCTGGCGGCCAGCTGGTCGAAGTGTATCGCGACCGCGCGCTGGCGCTTCCACCACTGAACACAACGCTGGCGCAAAGGTTGATGGAGCAAACCCGTATCTTCACCGCGCTCCAGGGAGTCCGCGGCCGCAAGCCGGTCAACCTGGCGGATCTGGAGAACCTGTTAGTCCGATTCAGCCAGCTCGTGCTCGAACGGCGGTGGATTGCGGAAATTGACATCAATCCTCTGCTGGCTTCACCGGAGCGCATACTGGCGCTCGATGCCAGAATCGTGTTGCACGGGCCCAACGTAACCCTCGACCAGTTGCCCAAGCCCGCCATCCGTCCCTATCCCTCGCAGTATGTCTCGTCCTGGACGATGCAGGATGGAACTCAGGTTTGCATTCGTCCGATCCGCCCCGAAGATGAACCGCTGTTCGTTAAGTTTCACGAGACGCTTTCCGATCGCAGTGTCTATTTGCGCTACTTCTCTTCCCTCAGCCTGATTCGGCGGGTGGCGCATGAACGCCTGTTGCGCATCTGTTTCGGCGATTACGACCGCGAAATGGTGCTGGTCGCCGAGCACACCGATCCCGTTACCGGAGAGCACCGGCTCATGGGCGTTGGGCGTATGAACAAGTTACACACTAGAAATGAAGCGGAGGTCGCGGCGCTGGTTTCAGATCGGTATCAACGTCGGGGTTTGGGATATGAATTACTCCGCCGTGTCGTCCAGGTTGCCCGCGATGAAAAGATAGCTTTAGTGTCCGCGGAAATGTTGCCCGACAACGTAGCGATGCGAGCCGTCTTTAAGCACCTGGGCTTTCATATTCACATGGATGAAGATCTAACTTCGCTGCGGGCGACCTTGGACCTGTAAAACGTCTTTCGCAAAACGGTGGCGACATCAATGGGCAAGGTTCTCTGGCACGTCACGATGTCGCTGGACGGCTTCATCGCCGGGCCCAACGACTCGATGGACTGGGTGTTGGAGGTTTTTGTAGTCCTTAGGTCATTGGACTTCAGGTCATTGGATTTCCCGAACCGCGAAAACTACCGTTACTATAGTCAGTTTGCGGCGGTAGTAAAGCCTTAAGCTTGCCCTCTCCGCAACCGTAGAGTACGCTATAGCGTCTATATGAGTGGTGAAACTATGAGCAGCGATCTTCGGTTTGAAGCACTGAAATCAGCCCCTCTCGATAGTTGGGTGGCCCTGTCCGAGGATGAGAGCAAAATAGTCGCTGTTGGAACCTCCTACTCCGAAGTTGTACGCAAAAGTGAAGGTGCCGGAGTGTCAGACCCGGTTCTCATAAAGACACCCAAAGCTTGGCTTCCAATGTCTGTGTGAGTCTCAAGATTCCATATAGGAAATACCCGGCCCCTAATGCTCCCAGCGGGTTCTGCTATGCCGCATCGGTGCCGGTCAATATCGGCCTTCCCGCGAAGAATGCTCCACGTTCAAAACGGTTTGACGCAATCATAGACTCTGGAGCGTCGGCGTGCCTTTTCCACGCCTCAATAGGTCGCGCTATTGGACTGGATATTGAAAAAGGGACAAAGGATCGGGCTTTGGGTATCACTGGGGCGGAGGATATTTTTCTTCACGAGATCACGCTGTACATTCCCGGAGGCCCCATTAAGACTGTTGCTGGGTTATCTGACAGTTTGAGCATTGCGGGACTGCTTGGAATGGCGGGCTTCTTTGAACACTTCAAGATCCTATTCGATCCGACTGCGCTCCAAGTGGAGCTCGAACGCCTCTATCACGCTTAGGATTTAAAATATGCCCAGCAGACTTTCTTGAGTCACTTGCGTGAAGTGCATACTTCCGACCAGCGTTTTCACGAGTGTGACCAGCGTCACGGAAAACAAAATCGGCGCCATTTAAAATCGCCTCGAGGACGCGGAGCCACGGGCTGGCCTTGCACCCTCGCCTTTTGGTTGAGGTTTCAACCCGAGGTAACGAAGAAAAGGCAGCTTGCCGTTTCCCGTCCGGTCGCTTCTTATTCTTCTCATTTGTGACGGACATCACACGTCGCTGTGAGCAGCGTTCCCGACAATATCACCTTATTCCGTCATACTTTACATAACCATTGCCTCAGAACCAGCGGGGTTCGAGAGAAGGCAGGAGGGGATTTCATGAAGCGTAAGTTTAAGACCATGGACGGCAACGAGGCAGTGGCGTATGTCGCCTACCGCCTCAATGAGGTCATCGCCATTTATCCCATCACCCCCTCGTCGAACATGGGCGAATGGGCGGATCAATGGGCGTCGGAAGAAGTGGCCAACATCTGGGGCAGCGTGCCCCACGTGATCGAAATGCAGAGCGAAGGCGGCGCTTCCGGTGCGGTTCATGGCGCGCTCCAGACCGGGGCCCTGTCCACGACCTTCACGGCGTCGCAAGGCCTGCTGCTGATGATCCCCAACATGAACAAGATCGCCGGCGAACTTACGGCTACCGCATTCCACGTCAGCGCGCGCACCGTGGCAACCCACGCCCTCTCGATTTTCGGCGATCACTCGGATGTGATGTTTTGCAGAACCACGGGATTCGCGATGCTCTCCTCGAACTCTGTCCAGGAGGCCATGGACCTTGCGCTCATCGCTCATGCGGCCACTCTTGAAACCCGCATCCCTTTCCTGCATTTCTTTGACGGCTTCCGCACTTCGCATGAAGTCAACAAGATCGAGATGCTCACCGAAGACGACATGCGCGCCCTCATCAACATGGATCGTGTCTTCGAACATCGGCAGCGGGCGCTTTCTCCGGACCATCCCGTGTTGCGCGGCAGCGCACAAAATCCCGATGTCTACTTTCAGGCGCGGGAAGCCTGCAATCCTTACTACGACGCCTGTCCGGACAAGGTCCAGGCGGTGATGGACAAGTTTTCCCAGGTGGTGGGGCGTTCGTATCACCTCTTCGACTACGTGGGCGCGCCCGATGCCGAGCGCGTGATCGTCATGATGGGTTCCGGCGCAGAGACCGCCCACGAGACGGTTGATTATCTGAACGATCATCTGAACAAGCCCGGTGAGAAAGTTGGCTTGCTGAAAGTCAGGCTGTACCGCCCGTTCTCCGTCCAGAGATTCCTCGAGGCTCTTCCGCCAACCGTGCGCCAGATCGCCGTTCTCGATCGCACTAAGGAAGCTGGCGCCGGGAGAGAGCCGCTCTATCTTGACGTCGTCAGCGCGATTCACGAAGGAATCAGGCTGGGCTATGGGGCGCTGAAGGTCGCGCCGGTAATCGTCGGTGGACGTTACGGCCTCTCTTCCAAAGAATTCACGCCCGCGATGGTCAAAGCCGTTTACGACAACCTGGCGAAGCCAAATTCAAAGATCAAAGACCACTTCACCGTCGGCATTCAAGACGACGTGAGCCATAGCAGTCTGGATTACGATTCCGATTTTTCCGTCGAGCCCGAGAGCGTTGTGCGAGCGATGTTCTACGGCCTGGGCGCGGATGGCACGGTGGGCGCGAACAAGAACTCGATCAAGATCATCGGCGAAAACACCGACAACTACGGGCAGGGCTACTTCGTCTACGACTCCAAGAAGTCGGGCGCGATGACGGTTTCGCATCTGCGTTTTGGGCCGCAGCCGATCCGCTCCAGCTATCTGATTTCGAAGGCCAACTTCGTGGCCTGCCATCAATGGATTTTCCTCGAGCGCTATGACATGCTCAGCGCCTTGGTTTCCGGGGGCGTTTTCCTGCTCAATAGCCCTTTCAATAAGGACGAAGTTTGGGACCATCTGCCGCGCGAAGTCCAGACGCAACTGATCGCCAAGAAGGCCAGGTTTTTCATAATTGACGCCTATCAGGTGGCGAGCGATACCGGCATGGGCTCGCGAATGAATACCATTCTGCAGACTTGCTTCTTCGCCATCTCCAAGGTTCTGCCTGGCGAACAAGCCATTGAAGCCATTCGCCAGTCCATCCGCGACACTTACGGCAAGAAAGGTGACGAGGTCGTGCAGCAGAACCTGCACGCCGTGGATGAAACGCTGTCCCACCTTTTTGAAGTCAGCGTCCCCGACAAGGTCACGAGCCAAGCCGAAATGCCGCCCGCGTTCTCTCCCCAGGCGCCGCAGTTTGAGCGCGATGTGCTCGGCGTAATCTACGCCGGCCACGGCGACGAGATCCCGGTGAGCGCTTTCCCCGTCGATGGAACCTTCCCCACCGGCACCGCGAAATGGGAAAAGCGCAACATCGCGCTCGAGATTCCTGCGTGGGATACGAAGATCTGTATTCAATGTGGCAAGTGCGCCATGGTCTGCCCGCACGCTGTGATCCGCATCAAGGTCTACGACTCCAAGCAACTGGAGGGCGCGCCCACGACCTTCAAATCTACCGAGGTGCGCGACAAGGACAAAGACTGGCAGGGCCTGAAGTACACCATCCAGGTTGCGCCCGAAGATTGCACCGGATGCGGCATCTGCGTCGACATCTGTCCCGCAAAAAACAAGAGCGAGACTCGCCTGAAAGCGATCAACATGGTGCCGCAGCCGCCGCTGCGCGAGCCGGAGCGGGAGAA
>JBEKFN010000117.1:0-11047 GCA_050013295.1 Terriglobales bacterium | reverse complement strand
GACCCCACGCACGACCGATCCGTCAAGGATCAGGGATTCACAGCCGCAGTCGGTGATGATCCGAAAGCCGGCGCTTCGGGCCTCTTCCAGCAAATCGGTCAGCAGCGCATGGATATCAACGACGCCATCGGTGGGGCAGAAGAGCGTGTAGTCGAACTCAAACCGGCTCAGAAACGGGAAACGTTGCCGCGCTGGGGCAGCTGGCAACAATTCGGACTGTACGCACCATTCGTGCAGTTGCTTACGCAATTCGGTGCCTCGGTCTGGCTCACCATGAATCAGGTATAGACCCCCGGTCTGGCAGAGGACTGGGCGTCCAGCAACCTCCTTCGCACGGAGCTTGCGAACGCCTTCGATGGTGAGCTTGAGAAGAGTGGGATTCGTCTCCAGTTGGCGCGCCATTGCGGCGTTGCGGCCGGATGCGTGGCTTCCGGGCAGCGGCTCCCGTTCGAGAACCAAGCCGCTCGTCACGCCGGCTCGCGTCAGCGCTGCGGCAACTGAGGCGCCGGCGAAGCCGGCGCCAATCACGACGACGTCCACCTCAGATGGAATACGGCCACGCGGTGCCATACCCTCAGTATACGGGGGGACCTACCGGCCAGCCGCAGGCGATGTATGCGTCTAACGTTGCTCACTCGGGCCGGAGACCTGAGCCAGGACAAATTGCGCATGTTCCGATCCGATCGCGTGCAGCGACACCGCTTCCTGCAAGTAATTCTGTGCCGCGGCCCGGTCGCCCAGCTTCAGCGCTATCTCGCCAGCATGCACGAAGATTTTGGAATCGCGGATTCCGACCGCCAAGGCGCTCTCGATCTGCTTGCGGGCTTCCGCGTCCTGACCGTTGACGTGCAGCGCCCAGGCGTAGGCATCGAGTGTGTAGACGTCGTGACGCCACGCGTACTCCTGTTGCGCTACTTGCAGAGCTTTGACGGGTTGGTGCGTGTGATCGGCATAGTAGAAGACGAGTTCGAGGTCGGAATCATCCTTACGAGCGGACTCCGCTAGTGACTTACTTTCGAAGTCAGCAAATGCCTTCTTGGCTTCTGTGTTGCGGCCCGCTAACTGCAGGGCCTCGGCCAGATCATAGAGATTCTCGGAGCGCGGTACGTCCTGATAGCGTTGCTGCAAGAGGACTACCGCTTCCGCGTAACGCTTCTGCGTGCTGCGAACCTGGGCTAGATTTCCCAGGGCGGAGGGATAGCGTGGGAAAGACGCCAATGCCTGTAGAAAGAGTTTCTCCGCCGCATCAGTGTTGCCGGAAGCCAACCGAAGATGGCCCATCTCCGTCAGGATCCATGCGCGTTCTCCGGTTTCGGTCGGTGGTGTCGACTGATAAGCCAACTCCATCAGTTCATAGGCACCCTCGGTATCCCCGAATAGCTCGCGTAGATGCGCCGCCCGAGTCAGGGCCGGCCGATTGCCGGGGCGAAGATTGAGCATCCACTGCGCCGAGTCCTCCGCATCCTTGTAGTTGCCGAGTTCGACGTTCGCGTCGGTCAACAAGCCGTAGACCATGACGTCATCAGGAACTCTCTTGTTCAGTGTTTTGGCAGCCTCCAGCGCGGCGGGATACTCATGTTCGCCCAGAAGGATGGAAACTTGTATCTTCTCGGTCTCGAAATTGTTCGGAGCTATCGCCAATGATTTCTTTACCGCGTCCTCGGCTTGGGCATAGAAGGTAACGTCGGAAGTTTCCTGTGCGCGACGAACTAGCGCCATTGCGAGAAGGTTGTACCCCGCATATTCCGTCGGCTTGTCAGTGATTGCTTTGCGAGCTCCAACAATGCTTTGCTCCGCCGGTGAAAGATTGGCACTTACCGCATCGGTGATGCTTTGAGGAGCAGCGAACGTAGCGACCATCATCATCACGCCCAGCACCGAAATAATTATTTTCATGGCACGCCTCATTTTCGAATTCGAAGGAAAAATCGTGGCCGTCGTTTTCAGCACGACGGCCACAGGGGTCGATTAATTCACAGGGCAGATACCGCCGGGTTGCCCGGTGCAGCCTGCCTGTCCGGGTCCAGTGTGCGCGCTGTTGCGCCCACTGTTAGCGGGCATCACGTAGGGGAACGAATTGTTGAAGCCTTCGGTTTTGGTGTTTACGCCATCGCCGAGCGCCAACCCGTACTTCGTGGAATCCACCAGGATGCCCTCGATGGCTCGCAGGGAGATGTCAAACACATCGTCCACCGGTCTGCGTCCGTTGGGATAGCCAGCCGAGTCGCCGGCGATGAAGCCGAGCCGCAGTTGGCTGCCCACCGGGGTCGCGGGAATGCCCGTGTTGAGCCGCAAAAGATCGGCTACCGGTCCCGCATCTTTTGGCCCGCACCCAGGACAGATGGGAGGCTCGTACTGCACCAGAAGCAGCAAGTCAGTGCGCGGATTGGGTGGAACCGGCACACCCAGGGAGCTTAGGACGCCTGCCGCCACCGGATCCAGAACGAACTTCGCGAACTGTGAGTCGTGAATCGGGAAATCCATACTGAAGCGGTCCTTAAAGCCAGTGCCGATAATCGCTTCGTTAATCAACGAATTGCCTTCCCGGTTCACCTGTTGAAACGGACCTGAGTTCTTGTCCCGATCCGGGGAGCGCCGCACCGTCATTTGATGGCGCGACGTGCTGCCATAGGTTCCGATGACCGCTTGCTTGTCGGTGGCAGAATGGATTTTGCCGTCCACCGTCAGCATCGCGATGGGGACTTCCAGCACGATGGAATTGACGTTGTAGCCGCCCACGGCGTCGGGAGCGTAATTGTGGGTATTATCAGCATCGATTGACGGCGACAGGATCGGACCCGTTCCCTTGCGGAAATTCACCGAGTCGAAGAAAGCTCCGAGATCGATAAAGAATGGATCATCCGCGGTTCCCGCCCATACACTGATTCCGTTTCCCAGGGTGTAAATCCCCTGGTTGAACAGCGCTTGGTAGTTTGGCATGGTCAGCGGACCCACGTTCGACGGAACTGCGTAAAGCGTTTGTCCGCCGTTCAGGACGGTGGATCTGCCATTTTTGACCATGGTTACGGTGTAGGTCTGGATCAGGCTCAGGCCCTCGGAACCAGCACCGCTCAGTGAGGTGATCGGCGGGATCCCGGCGATGCCGCCAACGAATCCGGTGAACAACTTGGGATCGCGGATTTCGATATTGAACCGGAATTGGAAGACAACGTCTGGAATTCCGTCCTGATCGTTGTCGACGAGCATCTCGTAGAGCACGCTGGGATCGAAAGGAAAGTAGTTGGGCCCGTTGGCCGGCTCCAGGAGCGGGTCGACGTTCAAAATCATGGTGACGTTGTTGGGGTTGTCATAGCTGACAAAAGCGTACCAGTCGGTGACATCCGCGGAGCGGTCCAATGCCGTGATGGGCGCTTCGCGATGGCTCGACGCGAACAGGCTGGAAGGCGCCAGCATGAACAGCGCCATGACGAGGGCCACGATTGATTTCAGCTTTTTCATGGAAATGCCTCTCTACAGAATTCGTCGACATCGCCGTGGATTTACCTGCTCGTGAGTAAAGTGTGTCGCAGTTCCTCCGGCTCGCCCACGTACTTAAATTACGTTGTACTGGTGGAAACGGATTTCGCGAATTGAAAAAATGTTTACGCCGCTGTCGTGCATGTAACTCTTGCTTGGTTGTGTGTTGAGACATGGGAACGTTTCGTCACCTGGGCAGCACCGGGCAACGATGGCGAATGACTGGAGATCACCATTTCGATCCGGACATTCATGCCAATTTATTGCGGGGTCCAGTGCACCTGTGACGTGAATAGCCCGTCGACAAAACCGATGTGGTAAACAAGAAAGATGCCAAAAGCCATGCTGGCAAAACCGGAAATCGCGGTCAAGTGCCGATTGATTTTGAAGAATTTCTTCCCTGTATAAACCAAAGGTATGGAGATTGCGGCGGTCATGAGCATCATTCCCATCATTGTGCCGAAGCCAAAAACCAACAAGTACGCAGTGGACCAGAGAGGACTCTTGATGGTGGAGAGGACTAATAGGGCGACCGCAGCCGAACCAGCAAGCCCATGTACCAAGCCGACCACTAACGGTCGGATGGTCTGATAGAGACCGAGTTTCCCGATAGTTCTCTCAAAAAAGAGTTCAATGAGGCCCGACACCCTTTCGTTTGTGTTACCAGGGTTCTCGGAGATACGAGCAGCGGAAACGGCTGGTTGTGACATTGCGATGACCCTTTTCATCGGAGTAAGGCGCTCTGTAATCCAACCTATAACGCCGGTTAGATTCAATACGCCCAGCAGAATAAGCATCACGGCAACGCAAAACTCCATGGACAGGCCGAGGCGGGGCGGGATCACGACGCCGAAGATAATAATTGCGGATCCGACCAGACAAATAGTCAGGGTGTGTCCCAATCCCCAGAGCAGCCCAATAGTCGCTGAGCTTCTGATGGATTTTTGGCGGCTTACAATGGTCGACACTGCCACGACGTGGTCGGGGTCCGTGGAATGACGCATCCCCAGGAACAAGCCCAGCAGAATTACGGTCACGAACGGAGCCAGTTTGTCTTTGGAGAGAAAAGCGTGGGAGAGAAAACCGGGGGAGAGAAAACCAGGGGAGAGAGAACCATCGGAGAGAAGGCCTTGCCAGATCTGAGCAGATGCGATAGCCGATGCTGTTATTCCCACACCCAGCACCACCATGAATGCAGATGACAAAAATGGAAGATAGCGGATGGCAGTATGGCCAGGCCGCACACGGGAAGACATCGCGCTCTTGGCATAGACCATGGTTAGGCCGACGATCACCAAGACCGCTGCCAGTCCAAAACTGAATGCGGTGATCAAGAACAACCCGAAACCTATCCGGTGAAGAGAGAAGGCACTAAGGAGCACGACTAGCGCCGCCGGACAAGGTACGATTCCTCCCGTGATGCCTAGCATGCAGAGTTCGCGCAATGACAAGACACGCTCGGCTGGTCTCGAATCGGCGGAGATCGCCCCGCGATTCGCTGGTTCCGTGGCCGTATCGCGGTTGGTCGCACTTTGCTTGAAGATGGAAAGAAACCAGTGCGAGTGCTGTTCTCCCGGGGCATGGGAATGCTCTCCGGTTTCTCCGGTCCAGTGTCTCAGGAAAATAAAAATGCCGAGGCCGGCAACGCTCAGACCGGAGATTGCTCCCAGCCACGGATAAAGCTGTTCGGGAACCATGTATCGTGACGCATAGAGGGTCACAGCTCCTAACAGATATACCCCCGCAGTGTGTGCAGCGGTGACCACGATTCCCAGCAACACAGCATGTCTTGCTGTGCCGCGTGAACCGACAAGGTAGGCAGCAACGATGGTCTTGCCGTGTCCCGGCTCCAGCGCGTGAAGAGCGCCCAGACCGGCAGCGATCAGAGCGGCCGAGAACAATACCCAGAAGCTCAATTTACCCTGCGTCGAGATCAGCTCGGTAAAGCGACTGCGCGGCGTATTCTGCGTGCGAGCAAGTGGCAGCAGAGCAACAGTGGATTCTGCGATGCCGCCGGGGGAGGACTGCGCGTCGCTCAGGTCAGACGAAGTAGTTGCACCTCTGGTAATTGCACCCGAGGTAATCGCACCCGACGACAGGCGCTGTCTTTGACGGGGCGGCAGAGGTGCGGATGCCTGATGCGCCGCGTTTGTTCCCCGAGGGGTCGTGCGGTCGGAAGAGGTCGCAATTGCCGCCGCTGCAGCACTCCTCTCCGGTTCAGAGAGCGAAGTCTTGAACCCCACCAGAGCAGATAGCTGCTGTGGCGGGCTGTTCAAGACATCGCTGGAGTAGTTAGTCAGCTCCTGGCTGCGATCAGTGCCGGGAGCGGAACTGTCCAGAATCGTAACTCCGTCGCCGAGAACCACAACTTCCTTCCAACCTGCTCGTCCTCGAAAGTTGTTATCGAAATAGGAAAGTCTGTGCGCGCCCGCGGGGTCATCGAGCTTGCCTCGGAACACAAACCCGATTTTCATGGTAGGCAGACCACCGGCGCCGTCGGCAAATGCCACCTGGCGAGATATCGTATCTAACCGGACAGATTGGCCATCGCTCTCCAAAGAGATCCCAGCCTTCAAGAGTTGCTCCTGGCTCTCGAGATAGCGGGAGGCGCTGGGGTCATCAATCTTGGGAGTAATGTCGAACTGCCGAATCTCCTGAAAAGTAGGAATTTCAGCCATATCGATCAGATACCGGATCTCAATCGATTGTTGACCGATCTTGATCTTCGAGTAATGATTGACGCTGAAATTTCCCATGGGATGGCTAAAGGAGATCGCGGAATTCAAAATCAGCACAGACAGAAACAACACGATTCTCGGCCAATGGCGATTATCGTTATCGTTGCGCATTGCTTGACCTCAAATCCCGGTTATGCGATTGGGCGATCTCTTCTAAAGTTCGAGTCGCTACTTCAGCGTGAACAACGTGGAAATACGGGTTTGTTTTCAACGCACGACTCAAAAAGTCTTCTGCATCAGAATCCTTGGCCAAGCTGTGGTAGATCATGCCGGCGTGAAACAGGAGCAGGGAGTCATTGGTGTGCAGACTGAGAGCTTTGTTGATCGCTTCGGCCGCTTCTTGGAATCGGCCACTTTTGTAGAGGGCCCACGCCAGCGTGTCCCATGTGTAAATGTCGTGCCGGACTTCAAGTTCTCTTCGCGCAAGCTCCAGGGCCTCCGGCAACTTGATCCCTCGATCTGCATAGAACAGGGCCAGTTCCCGATTGGCCAGCACTTGATTTAACTTGCTGAGGTGTCCGATGTACTCGACCAGGTCATACTGCTGCTGAGCTTCGCTCACCCGTCCCGCTTTCTTGTAAAGGTCGCCCAACTCAGCGACGTACACAGGAAACGGAATGATGGCAATCGAGCGTTGATAGAGCTGAATGGATTCTTCAAGTTTCCCTTGCGCGGCCCGAACCTTCGCCAGACCGGCCAGGGAGCGATAGTGATTGGGATCGGCGGTTATGCCCGACTGATACGACAAAGCGGCATTTCCCAAGTCGCCTGCTTGAAAATAGCGTTCGCCTAATTCGAAATAGAGCCATGCGAGATTTTCTCGGGGGACATTGGTTTGAAGCGCGGCCGCGGTGGCACTCTTCATCAGCCGGATAGCTTCCGCGGAGTCTCCACGCAGGTAGCACAGATATGCGATGCGACTGTCGCTCATGTATGTGAGCGCCAATGGTGATAGGATCACCCGCCCAAGAGATTGCACGGTCTTATAGGCCGTTGCTGCCTCGTCGTAATCGCCCATATCGGTGTAAGCGTCCCCTTCGATGGCGAATGCCGCCAGATTTCCGGAGCCGGTGCCGATCGCCTTTTGTGCATAAGCAAGGGCGTCCGAGAAGCGATGTTCACCCATATACACCAATGCCATGTGAACTAGAGGATCTGCGGCTCGGAAGCCTTGCGGCGCCAGAGCGAGCGCCTTACTGAGCGTTTGCTCGGCCAGGTCGTAATAAGCAATGTCGCCGGTCTCTCTGGCCTTCTGAAAGAAGGCGGATCCTAGCCCGTCATATCCTGCGTAATCGCCCGGCGCTTCCTTGACATGGTCTTGCAGCGTCTGAATCTGCTTGTCCGTCGCCGACGTAGGACCGAGGCGTTTCAACTCGACGGATTCAAAAGGCGCAGTCTGAGACCTTGCTGATGCGGCACAAAGGATCAGAAGAACTAGTAGCCACTTCGCCATTCCAGCCTCACTGGGTTGCAGATCGAGGATTGGTCTTGGTTAATGCCGTGCTTCGCGAGATTGCCGCTACTGCCCAGCGCTTTCCGGGAACGTTGACCACCAACCCGCCGACACTATGAATACGGGCAAGAGCGCAAATCGGATTGCTGGCGTCCGACTTTCTTGCCTGATCTTTGCCGTTGTGCAGGGCCGCAATAATTTGCATGCATTTCATGAATCCGTTGCCCCATAACTGAACGAGTGACAGCCCTTGCTTGCTACCGGCCCAGGCTGCTATTTTCAGTGCACCACAGACTGCGGGCTACACCAGACGTGGGCTTACAGACAATCCAAAGCTCATTTTTGAGACGTACTTCAGGAGGATGAAGATCGGCGTGCCGAGCGCGGACCCCAACGCGATGACGTCCGACATGGCGCTGGTGACGGCGATCCGATCTGGCGATCAGGGCGCCATGAAGGCGCTTTATGATCGCTATTCGTCCATCGTGTATTCGGTGGCGCTGCGCGTGCTGCAGGATACCGGTGCGGCCGAAGACGTATTGCAGGATATCTTCATGCAGCTTTGGCGCAATCCCGGAGCTTTTGACGCGAGCCGGGGCAACATGGCTGCATGGCTGGCAGTGATAGCGCGCAACCGGGCGATCGATGCCTTGCGCCGCCGTCGTCCGGAAGACGATATTGAAGAGGTGGCAGTTTCTGTCGAACACGACCTCGTCAGCGAAGCAGACCGATCACGCATCATGGATAAGGTTCGCGGGGCGCTGCAAGCGATGCCCGCACCGCAACGGTCTGCGCTCGAAATGGCGTATTTCGAAGGATTGACTCACTCCGAGATCGCCGGGAAAACCGGCGAGCCGCTGGGCACGGTTAAAACCAGGATTCGCGCCGGATTGCTCTCGTTGAGAAAAGTGTTGACCGCATGAGCGTGCACGAACAACTCGCCGAAGACCTGGCGCTCCACGCGCTGGGAGCGCTGGATGACGCGGAACGCCAGAAGCTCGAAAAACATCTCGAGGAATGCGTCTCTTGCCGCCGCGAATTAGAACTGCTGCGCGGCGATCTGAGCCTGCTCGCGCTGACCACCGCCGGACCCCAGCCGCCGGCGCGTGCGCGGCAGCGACTGATCTCGGCCATCGCAGCTGAGCCGCGCCTTCCGGCGGCCGCCCCCGCGTCCGAACGCCAGCAGCGTTCCTGGTGGACTGCTTCTGGGTGGCCTGCTCTGGGATGGGCGGCGGTTGGGCTCGTTCTCGTCGGCATCGGTTTGCTGTGGCAGAATTCGACGCTCCACCAGAACCTAGCGTCGTTGCGAGCGCAGTTTGCCGATCAGGGGAGCAAACTCGAACAAGCCAACCAGACCGTGGCGACCCTGCTGGACCCCGAGGCAATGAAGATCGAACTGGTCGCCGTCGGCAACAAGCCGCAGCCGAGAGGTAAGGCGATCTACCAGCGTCGCAATCGCAACCTGATTTTCTTCGCCAGCAATTTGCCGCCTCTGCCCGCGGAAAAAATCTACGAACTATGGCTGTTCCCCGCCAACGGCCGAGCGCCCATCGCGGCGGGCCTGTTCAAGCCCGATGCTCGTGGCAGCGCGACGGTCGTGAATCCTCCGCTGCCGGCCGATGTCGAGGCCAAGAACTTCGCGGTTACGCTAGAACCCGAGAGCGGCTCGCACGAGTCTCCGCGTGGAACGCCGGTGATCGTTGGCGTAGGCGAGTAAGAGCGGAAACTCGCACACCCACAAGGATTTCAAATTCGGACACTACCCCCAGGAGTCCAATGAAAACACGGCTGAGATGGAGTTTCACAATCGCCATATGCACACTGCTCATGGTAAGCATCGCACTGCCTCAGGAGACATTGAAACAGGACAGTAGCGCAACTGTAACGATCGTCACCGCAGGTGATATCTCGGTCATCAAAGCGGCGGCCGGCAAGACCGCAGTGTCCATCAACTTCGTTCCAGGCAAAGCGAAATCGGGCGACACGCGAATTACCATTTCAGGCCCGTATTCCTTAGATGTGAACGGAGGCGTGAAGGAGGTAAAAGGCCCCCAGGGGGTCGAGCTTCATGTGCTGAGTCATGAGGACTTGCGATTCGAAGCTCCAGAAATCGGTTTGTGGGAACAATCGCACAAATTTTCCCAATCCTCTGCATGCAGCAAGATCCCGAAGTACCCCGGATGTGGCAACCCAGTTTGCGACCAACCTGACCATCCAGGGGATCAGTGCCGGTATAACAGTGATTCCGGATGCTCGTGCGTGGCCCCTGGCGGCGGTCCATGCTCGGAGACGGCGAACCCTCCGCAAGAGAGGAAAGAAAAACAAGACTGAGTTTGCGAGGGAGCTTATGTGGGATATCCAGCCGCGTTCAGAAAAGGTCTCTCCGGCCGCGCCTGCAGGAAAAACTCGTCAACTAACACCTGATTCTCGCGGTGACGGCACATCTGGGAGAGAATCGCAAGTATGGTGCGATCGTGAGGCGAAGGTCTTCGCGCGTATGATAAGCGCATAATCGATAGCGCGGCGCATCTCCAAAACAGATGTGGCGCCGGCGGAGATCGTCTATTCTTGCGAGGAACGTGCAGGAACCTATGAAGATCATTCCGGCGAGCGACTCGTCGTTGTTGGTTGTCTTCGGGAATGCGATCTCGCCCGCACTCCACGAGCGGGTGGTCGGGCTGTTTCATTCATTCCAGGCCCGGCATGATCCGCGGATTCGCAACCTGCACCCGGGGTACGCGTCACTGCTCATTGATTTCGATCCGCTGCGGTTGACGCACGACGAACTGATCCCGGTTGTTCAACAACTCGCCCTTGCTAGTGACTCCGCGGTCGACAGGCGCGCTAACGTGGTCACCATTCCGGTCTGTTACGACATCGAGTTCGGTCCCGATCTACTGGATGTCTCGCAGCATGCTGGGCTTTCACTGGAAGAGGTTGTCCGACTACATTCCTCCCCGACGTATCTCGTATATTTCCTCGGATTCTCTCCGGGTTTCGTTTACCTCGGTGGGTTGCCGGAGGTTTTGCACATGCCCAGGCTCGCGACTCCCAGGCCCTCCATTGCCGGCGGAAGTGTCGGAATTGCCGGCAGTCAGACAGGAATCTATCCAGTTGACTCTCCCGGAGGCTGGAAGCTGATCGGACGTACGCCTTTACGTATGTTCGATCCCGAAGCAACACCGCCAACTCGCCTGCAACCGGGCGACAGGATGAAATTCTCTCCGATTGACCGCGCCACCTTCGAAGACATACCACGACATGCTGAGGCCCGGCTTACATGACGATTCGGGTTGTGAAGCCGGGGTTCTTCACGACCGTCCAGGACCTTGGACGTTACGGCTATGCTCACCTCGGCATCTCTCCCGCCGGGGCCGCC